>CAYQMZ010000625.1:0-5094 GCA_964418725.1 uncultured Pirellulaceae bacterium | reverse complement strand
CTCCATCACCAAGCCCACTGCCGACCGGTGTGTCGATGATTGGGTCCGAGGCCCCATTGGAACCGCCTCCACCGGTTAGCAGGTTGTCGCCGTTGTCCATCGTCGGAGTACTCGGATCGTTGTCCGGCGTTAGCGTGGGAGGAACGGGATAGTACGGTCGGTCCGCGGTCGCGACCACTTCACTACCGACCACAATGTCCATCCCTAGTGGGTCATCGAAGCCTCGAATTCCCCACTGAACTTCAAGATCGTCGGTCCTAGGGTCCCCTTCAAATATCACGCCGGTGTTGAAGTGATCCGAAATCGGTACGAATCCGCCCAAGGTTCCCAAGGTCACTTGCCGTGGATTGTTTGACAAGAGATAGGTGAGCGACAAATCGGGTTCGAAGAATTGGCGACCTTCAATGGGTCGCAGCAAGCCGTCTGCCGAAAGCAGATTTATCGCTGCCAGATTCACCGCCTCATCGGAAAACCACGACGGATTTTCGACAGCCACTTCGTCTGTCCTTGAGATAAAGATTGCACCGTCTTGTTCTATCGAAGCCGACAGCCATTGAGCATGAGCCACCTGACCGAATGCGAGAGCCGCCAGGCTCGCCGCAAATCGCCCCCATAACCGGACATTTTCTGTAGCGCCGTTCATTTTCTTTCCTGCTCGCAATTTTCTGTGTGTCACACACCGGCGATAAATCTCGTGGGTCGCACAAAGCGTGGGTCCCAGGACTTTCGGCCGACTGTCTGAATCTCGTCTTCAACTCACGATACGGTCAACGCGGTGACATGAGCCCACGGCGTTGCGCGTCTCGAGGTTTGCTAATTCGAACTAATTCAACGCTTGGTACGGAGGAAGTCGTGTTACCTGACTCGCAAAATTCACGTAATCCAGAAAATTCCGGTCGTAGACGAACGGGCTTCACGCTGGTGGAACTGCTCGTCGTTATCGCAATCATTTCGATGCTAATCGCGTTACTGTTGCCGGCGGTGCAGGCGGCACGCGAGAGCGCTCGGAACGTGCAATGCAAAAACAACATGCGGCAGGTCTACTTGGCCGCACTAAGCTACTCAACAAGCCACGGCGATAAAGTGCCGGGCTACGGCAAGTACACGCAGGTCACGCAGAACGGCGCGATCCCAACGCCCGCTCAACTGCGAAACGGAACACAGCTTCACTGCGCGCCAGGACATAGCTGGGTGGTAACCTTGCTGCCTTACATGGAGCAAAGCAACATTGCGGACCGGTGGAATCGCAATGTCGCTTGGAACGCACCGGCAAACCGAGAGCTAGGAACGATTCCTTTCAAGGCAGTCACTTGCCCTTCCGATGACACGTCTGCCGACGGCGGACTTAGCTACGTCATCAGTTCCGGGTATAGCGACATGAGCACGTTGGCGGGATACAACTCGGCCGTTCGTTCCGGTGAACTACCGGCGGAGTCGGATATGCATTCACACAATACGTTGGGTTTCGACTGGGACGAAGATGGCCGCATCACCGCAGTCGATCATCGCATTAATCGCGACACAGGTATGTCGTGGGTGCATCTTGGAACCAACAACTTCAGCCAGCGCATCGCCGATGTCTATGATGGCTCGACCAATACCATCTTGTTCTCCGAAAACGGCAACGCCGGCGCGTTCCTGAACTGGAGCGACCCCGCCGTCAGCAATTGTGCATTCATCTATCCCGTCTACCGGGCACAGGCTGCTGGCAAGAACTTCACAAATCCTCCGCAGCCGTCTGGAGTGACAGGTATCCCCAACAGAGAGCGAAGAGCGGGCGAAGGCACGCCGTTTCCATCCGCGAACCACCGAGGAACGGTCAACTATGTGACTGCGGGGGGATCCACAAAGGCCATGCCGGACGACATTGACGGATTCGTTTACCGGGCGTTGATTACTCCATCGGGCAGTAAGCAGCGGTCGTCTAACTTCGCCGCCGAACCGCCATTGGCAAGCACTGAATTCTAAAACTGGCCAATTGGCCAAGATAGAATCTACGAGCTCTGACCGCGTCGCTGCATCGCGCAAGTTACGCTAAGATTATGCACTCAGCAGGCGGTTGGCTTGCTGAGTGTTCTTCGTGCGTCCATAGCTCAGAGGCCCGTCTTGCCCAAATCAACTGATATCTCCCTGAAGCAGGTTCATTGCCACACCGAAGAGATCCGCTATCGCGCGCCGATGAAATTCGGAGGACGCGTGGTCACCGACGTCACATTGCTTCACGTGACCGCGGAAGTCGAAACCGCCGACGGCCGCGTTGGTAAAGGGCTGGGCTCGATGCCGATGGGCAACGTTTGGGCTTGGCCAAGCCAACGTGCGTCAAACGACGAGACCCTGAATGCATTGGTGTCCTTCGGAAAAGAATGCGTCAGCCGCGCAGATACCTATGTCCTATCCGGGCATCCGCTGGAAATCACTTCGCACCTTGATGAAGACCACGGCCAGATCGCCGTCGACATGAAGTCAATGTTGGCACTGCCGGAAGACATGCCTCGATTGGCACAAGTGGTTGCGGCCAGTCCGTTAGAAGCGGCGATCCATGACGCTTATGGCAAAGCATTGGGCGAGAGTTCGTTTAACGTGTTGGGCAGTGAGTTTGCCAACCGCGACCTTGCTCATTACCTGAACGACGATTTCAAGGGCGAGTATCTCGACCAATACACATCGCGAGCACCTCAAGCATCGATGCCCATCTATCATCTGGTCGGAGCCCTTGATCCGCTGACCGATCAAGACATTCCGAATCGCATCAATGATGGGCTACCGGAAACGCTGCCCGAATGGATTCTTGCCGATGGCCTGACACACATGAAGATCAAGCTGAACGGCGACGATCTCGCTTGGGACGTCGACCGAGTCGTCTCGATAGAGCGGGTCGCGTCCGAAGCACAAGCATCACGCGGCTGCAAACAGTGGTTCTATTCACTGGACTTCAACGAGAAGTGCGCCGATGTCCAGTACGTACTCGATTTTCTTGCCAAACTGCAGGAGCTTTCGCCAGAGGCATTCGATCGGTCCCAATACATTGAGCAACCGACGCATCGCGACCTGAAGGCTCACCCCGAAAACCGAATGCACGAGGCAGCAAAGATCAAGCCCGTCGTGATTGATGAGTCTCTCGTCGACTTCGAGAGCCTGTTGCTCAGTCGTGAACTTGGCTATTCCGGAGTGGCCTTAAAGTCATGCAAAGGGCAGACGGAAGCTCTACTGATGGGCGCCGCCGCACAGAAATACGGACTTTTCTTGTGCGTTCAAGACCTTACCTGCCCAGGTGCATCGTTCCTGCATTCCGCCAGCCTCTCCGCACGCGTCCCAACCGTGGCAGCCATCGAAGGAAATGGCCGGCAATACTGTCCGACAGGCAACGACGGATGGCGAGATCAATTTCCAGGAATGTTCCAAATACAGGACGGCAGTGTACGAACAGCTGATTTGAGCGGCCCAGGGCTCGGTTTCTAGTTAGTGACGCAAATCACATTGATTGGCTGTTTTTGTCGCGGAGACTTGGGCAAAGCTGCAGTTAAAGCATGAAAATCATTGACATCGGGTCCAAGTTCTCGCGAGCTTTCGGGGATATTGGGAATACTAGAATTGAATGCCCGCTACTTTGGCGGCTGCGGTTAAAATAGAATCGCAGGTGTTATTAAGTGTTCGGTTGGTTTGGCAACAACGTTTTCTCACATGAGCTTGTACGACGTTTTACAAGTCGCAGTCCAGGCGTCTCCGGACGAGATTCGCGCCGCCTACTTGCGCCTTGTGCAAGAACATCATCCGGATCGACATGTCGGCGGAGAGAACGCGGAACTGCGGGCGCGATTCAAAGAGATTCAGCAAGCGTACGAAGTCCTGTATGACCCCAAGCAACGTCGGGCATACGACAACAAGCTCTCGATCCCTCAACCGAAACAGCGGGCGCGGCAGACATCCGGCCAGTCGGTTAACGCCACGGTTCGCCCGATCGACCCAAGTCAACGCCGCGACGTCCCCGATGACTGGATACGGCGAGGACGTTTGCCACGCAAGAAACGTCCGGGGTTGTTGATTGCATTTCTGGCTGGGATCTTTGCATTTGCGGCTTTGGTTGTGCCGGAATGTAGCAAACGATTCGAAGAGTACAGTGCGGAAATCATACGTCCTTATGAGAAGGCGCCACGTCGAGTCGCTCATCGGAAGCCTCCGCCAACTCGGCAAACAGAACCCCCAGCGGGTAAATCTGCGCCCCCTAGGCCCGAAGCTAACTCGCAGACGATAAACGATGCTTCGACCGAATCAAATGAAACCGAGTCGACGAAGCTTGCCTCCATAATTAACAGATTGCTTGAAGAGATGCGTCAACCATTGGAAGAAGACGACAACGTGACTCCGTCGTTTGGTGATCGAGATGCTAACCCATTATCGGGCTTTGCCCCCCCTCTTTCCCCCAGTGGACTGCTCACAGATCACCCCGTTAGCCAATCGCTAGGTTTGGGCTCCCTGGGTGATGCTTCTTTTGGCAGTCGCGAGAATTGGCCAGAATCGCTCGCCACGTTTCAGTCTGCCCCGAACTCCGCGAATCAATTAGCGACAGGCGTACCTCCGTTTCCTAGCAACCCAGACGCGACATCTTTCGGCTTCGATGTGGCTCAAGAACGCAGCATCGCGGATCAGGTCTCGGGGTGGGGAAAGGATTCGTCGATTGGTAACGGTGGAATGAGTCATCACGATCACGGCGGCACTTTGTTCAAAGAACACGAAGCCCCCGCCGCGATCGGCCTCGTGCCGCCCGAACGAATAGCAAACAGCCCTGGCGATAGTTACGCAACGCCCTCACCGTTTCAAGGAAATCTTGGGACGCCACAAGATTTCCAATCGAAAGTGCCAATCGGTAGCCCGCTCGCTAGCCACGACTTGACGTCACGTCCTCCGCTGCCTGGTGATCTTCCTACCGGGACCACGACACAGGTGATCTCCACGGCAATTGATCCGCTAGTTCAGCCAACAGGCTATTTGTCGCCGCAATTCCAACAGCAGCAACAGTCTCCAGCCATTGGGCAGCCGGGTGGCCTACCGCTGCCGCTTTTCTCGCAATGACTCGAACCATTGTTTGATCGGCTC
>CAYQMZ010000624.1:0-5100 GCA_964418725.1 uncultured Pirellulaceae bacterium | reverse complement strand
CTTCACCTCCCAAACCTGCGTCAAATTGCCCACGCCACAAGAAACCGACGTTCGGCTCTCGAACAGGAATCTCACTAAGTTGTTTGCCTGTGACACGGAAGAACAGATTGTCCGCATCGTTTCGAGCGACAGTTCGAGTTTGCCGCAGCAGACTCCGCTGCCCTCCCGATCGCAACTGGTGAGCAAGTTCTTGCTCCATGCCAATTGTTCTAAGGAATCCTATCCCGTAGGCCCTCTCCTGTTGATCTCCTCGCACGGCCATGCGAATACCTTGCTGAGTTAACCACCCGGGAATTTCGCCAGAGATTACCCCCAGGACTCCCGCCGCGATCGACGTCGCCAAGAGAGTGCGCGGTCGCCAAGAATGTGAGCTAGCCAAATGAGTCGGCGGAAGATGTACGATTTTCTGGCAGAGCGCAAGGCTGGCTATGAAGGAGGTAAGCGGACTGAGTGGCAACAGTCCAAAACCGAAAAGTGCGATTCCGAAAACGCCAACCAATGACATGGGCAAATACACCAACGCATAGACGCCGGCGACTCCCATAGCGACACCGTTCATGATGAACAACGTCGATCGACGGGTCGCTGCGCCAAAGCTGATTGCGTAAATGCAGGCGGCGTTTAGCAATGGCACGCTCGCAACCAACAGCGTGTGCCACCAGGTCGGAATGGGATCGACAAAGATTTCAGCCGAAGGTGCCCACAGCAATTCAGCAATCAGCGCAACGACAGGCAAGACAATGCCGAAGAATATTAGCATCACGAACTCCCGATCCAGTTTTTTGCCGGAGAAGATTTAGCCCGATAGCGGATCGTTCCGATCCGAATCTTGCACGCGATTCATACCGCATACGACACGAATTCTTAGAACAACGTTCGTTTTTGCACTGCAGAAACTAAATCAGCTTGCCCGAATTGGTAGCTTCGAGGCAAGCTGAAATATATTGGGAGAAAATTTCGGCCGAGATTCGCGTCTGAATTGACGCGTTGATTGGCCACTCCAAGTCAGATGCTAGACAGACAACCACCAGCTCTCGCTGTTCACGCCGAGGAGGTCGGTCGTACCGTCGCCATCAAAGTCTTCAACAACAGCCGTCAGCCAATCAACATCTTGATTCCAAACGGCTCCCCAGTATTCGCTCTGGAACTTCTGTCCCGTGGACTTGGCAACCCACCAAGATCCATCCGAGCTGGCCCGGCCAACGATGTCTGTGGTGCCATTGCCGTCGACATCCGCCAAAGCAATGTCGAGCCAATCGACGGCATTCGTCCAGCGTCCCCAGTATCGGTTCAAGAAACCGCTGCCCGTGGATTCAGCTACCCAAAACGTCCCGTCCGCTTCGGCACGTGCGGCAATGTCGCTAAGTCCATCACCGTTAAAATCCCCAACGACGAATTCACTCCACGTAACCTTGTTTGTAAACCGACCCCAGTAGCTGTTTTGAAAACGGCTCCCAGTTGATTGGCCGATCCACCATGTACCGTCCGTCGAAGCACGTCCAGCAATGTCGTCCATACCATCGCCGTTGAAATCGCCGACGACCATTTCCCAATCGATCTTTAGCGACCAGCGACCCCATTCAGTGTTTTGGAAACGATCGCCTGTCGACGATGCAATCCACCATGAGCCGTTGCTAGCTGCTCGCCCCGCGATGTCAGCTCGCCCGTCACCATTGAAGTCGCCAACGAGCACGTCCATCCACTCGATTCCAACAGTCCAAGATCCCCAAACGCTGTCCTGGAATCCTTGACCGGTCGAGACAGAAACATGCCACGCGCCAGTGGTTGCGTCACGTCCAACGATGTCGTCCAATCCATCACCGTTGAAGTCAGCAATATGGACATCAGTCCATTGCGTATCACTTGACCACGAAGTCCACACCGAGGTCGTAACTGGACCTGGCTTGACGGGAGCTCTTACTTCCGGCTCGGGATCCGTTGGCAAGCTAGGCTGCTCGACCGGATCTACTGGAGTTGGCTCTTCCGCTGCTGGTTCTTCTGTCGCGGGCGGTTCAGTGGTTGGCTCTTCGGTTGCCGGTTCTTCAGCCGCAGGTTCATCGACAGGATCCGTCGGTGGATCTGTTACTGGATCTGAATCCGCTGGATCTTGTGGCGATTCCTCATTCGCCGGATCCGTTGGCTCGGCTGCTGGATCCGAATCAGTGGGTGTCTCCTCCGTGGGCGTATTCAGGATCTCATCCACTGGAGGAATGTTGACTCCTGGGATCCGCCTGCCAAGAGATTGGACCACGTCGTCCGATGAGTTCATCACCGTGACTTGCCATGAACCGTCTGCCAACAAATTCAGAACGTCGGTAACGCCGTCTCCGTTCACATCACCCGTTAAGGTCATCTGCCCGGGAACGGATGTTGGGACGGGTTCAACATCTGAAATCGCCACATCGACGACTAACGAAGAAACGTCTTGCGTTGAAACTTCGGCAACGTGCCCGATTCTCTCCGTTGCCTCTTCGACAGCGGTGATTGTGTATTCCCCTGATGGTACGCCCAATACATAGACGCCGCTCTTTTCGGTGTAGGTACCGTACTTCTCGCCAGTTTCCACATTCGTCGCGTAAACGGCCACGCCAGCCTTCGCGTCGCTACCAGTGATACGTCCCGAAATCGAGCTCTCGAATGCACCGTTACAGTGCAAAATCATGTTATCGAAATGAGCTTCTTGCCCGTCAGCATTGTTGTAGCTGTACAGACCAAACGCAGGATTGAGGGGTCCCGTCCAAACGCCGTTGCTCTGTGCTGAGTAAGCACTCTTTACGTCAACCCACTCCGCGACCAGCTCGCCGTCTAACCACGTTTTGACGACGCCCTGCCCATGAGCGTTCGGCACAAATTCAATGTCGAAGTTATGCCATTCCCCGATGCCCGTCATCGGGATTCGCTCGGTTTCGTAGAAGTCAGCCCCGCCAGGAGTCGTGATCCGGTCGGCGTCGCCGATACTACGAACGACCCAGTATGGCTGTCCATCTTCGACGTAAGTGTAGATGGAAAACGGCGGTTCTAAGATGACTTCGCCGTCTTCACGAGGTCCCCAAAGCTGGGTTACGATCGCCCAGTTTCCATCAGCTTTCTCAAGCCAACTCCGTTCCGAATCCGGCAGACGCACGTCGAACGAATAGCGATAGTGGTAGTCCGGCCGCGTGTAGAGACCACCATGCAAGAAACAATCACTATTTAGCTTTTGAATGGTTAGCAGCGTGTGCGCATCGGCGTCCGAATCGATCCTCTCGGCGATGACATAGCCATCATCGTGAATCGATACAGGGTTGTGCCGAATTGTCTTCCGCCATGCTTCGGTGTCGGTCAATCGAAAAGTTTGCCACGGTACAGGGTTGTCCGCCCACTCTTCGGTTGCGGCCACCAACTCGTCCATCACGTTAGGATCGAGTTCCGCCGATTCATAGCGAAAGTCATCGTCGGTTGGGCGGAATTGCACATCCGCCGGGATCGTGACTGGCTCTTGCTCTTGGCCAATGTCCACCGACGTATCAATGTCGAACTCGATGGCACTTCCCAAGGATTGGTCGAACACAATCCGTGTCTCAAGTGTTTCAATGCGCATTGGTGTTACTTCATGATGGAGCGAATAGGTGGGTTCGTCTCTGGCTGAACAGCCGTTTTGAAATTGAGATGAACCTCATGCCAATCCAACACTAGGTCGAGATTGACTAGCTCGATTCGATCAACGGGAACTTATCTGGAGATCTATGCAATGTGGTGACTGAACGCCTCACGCTACGCAGCGAGAACGACACGTTGGGTCGGACCACGTCGTGTTCCCTCGACGACTGACCGAGTCAGAAGAATAGATGCATCACGCGTGCGGAAAAGAAACACGTGTGCGAAAAGTCAACCTTGGTCCGCAATAAGGCAGCCGTGCTATCAACTACGAAAGCAGCAAACCCAACGCAGCCTACCTGAACCCAAACAAGACATGTTCAAATAGCGAACATAGATGGTCAGCAGCGACGAATGACGAGATTGGCAGTTCATCCCGGTCGAGCGAAGTTCAACGCTTCCACACGGTTGGGACACTTGGGGATTTTGACTCGATGAACCGAGTCAATCGAGAAACAACGAAGAAACCGGCAACGATACCTACGTTGACTGCGACGTCACATAGCGCGACCACCAGACGTCGTCTGAGGGGCGGGAAAACACCCTAGGCCACAAACTCGGACTCGCTTACTGCGCTGCCGATCGGGTTCCCATTGGAGATCCACTGATTAGCTGGTCTTGCGGAAGCGGTCGAGCGGCGGTGAGGTAGCCCCACTTGTACAGCTCAGACTTCAATTTACGGAATTCAGCGAAACTATCCGGGTATGTCCAAACAGTGATAATGGTTTCCCGTGGGCTCCATTGTTGGACTCGACTTCGAAACGACGATGTCGATGCAATCGCTTCTTCGACCGACTCACCCCGAGCCAAACCAACTGGCACCATCACGAACCGATCAAGCTCGACCACTTCTCGTACCGAGGAAATACCGGACTCGGTACGAAACGGAACTCGATTGCGCCGCAGTGTGTAGCGCATCTCAAAACCGTCTTTAGGGCCCAACGTTTCTGTCGTTTGGCGAGCGTTCTTGAGCTTCCAAATTTTCTTGGGAGCATCCTGCTTCAGCCGATTTGTAAGTTCGTTCAACGGAACATAGAGCAATCGCCCATCCTTCAATCGGAAGTGTTCCTCTCGTACAAACACTGTCTTCGCGATTGGTGTGGCGTCATGCTGCAAGACTTCGGGTTTCGCATTTTCGTTAGCGACTTGTACTGCATCCAATTGCCCAAGCACGCTGTCGTATTCTTCGCGAGCTTGCTGCAACGCCAGATCTGTCTTGACCCGTTGTCGTTGCGCATTTCCAAGCGAAGCCCGCCGCTCGTCAAGCTTCGTCTGCGCTTTCGTGATCGCCAGCATTAGGTTGTCGCGATCCATCCGCTGCAACTTCATTTGCTCTGCCAATTCCACCGCCTCCGCGTCGGCGCGTCGAATTCCGGCAGTTAGCTTTGAGTATTCCAGTCGCGCGTCGGTGGCATCCGGGATTTCGATTTCCGGAAACACTACAGGAACGGGCATCTTGGGAAG
>CAYQMZ010000623.1:2190-5118 GCA_964418725.1 uncultured Pirellulaceae bacterium | reverse complement strand
CTCAGGGAGAGGTCTCGATGGTCAGCGCCGTGGGCGATGACGATTTCGGACGCGATGCTCTGCAAGAAATGATCGTACGCGACGTACTCACGAGTCATGTTGCCACAGTGAATCGACCCACTGGACGTGTCGATGTTGTGCTCGATGACAATGGCGTGGCCAGTTATCGTTTTCTGGCCGACTGTGCCTGGGATCAACTGGAGTGGCAGGAGTCGTTTTCATCGCTTGCGCACGACTTGGACGTAGTCTGCTTTGGTTCACTCGGCCAACGCGACGAAATCTCTCGAGCGACAGTTCAACGATTCGTTGCGGCGACACGGCCCTCGTGTCTTCGAGTTTTCGACGTGAACTTGCGAGCGCCGTTCTACGAACAGGAGACAATCCAGCAATCTCTGCAGTTGGCCAATGTGCTGAAACTGAACGATGACGAGCTGCCGGTGCTGGCCGAATGGTTCCGTTTCAGTGGCAGCGACGCTGAATTGTTACGGGCTTTCGCTCAAGCGTTTGACTTGCAATGCGTTGCGCTCACGCGCGGTAATCGAGGCGCGATGATCCTGCGTGGTGACGAATTGAGTGACTGCCGGGGAGCGCAAGTGGATGTCTTGGATACGGTTGGAGCTGGCGACGCGTACACGGCTTCTCTGGTGCTGGGGTTGCTGGCGAACGATGATCTACAACACATGAACCAGCGAGCTTGCGAAGTCGCCGCCTACGTGTGTTCGCAGCCAGGAGCCACCCCAAGTCTGCCGTCAGCATTGGCGGAAAAGCACTGATAGGCAGGCAGGTACTTCCGCCTTTGACAGCCGTTGCATGATGCGACCTGTGCTCATTTTGCGTCCTATTTGGGCGACGTCCTATTTAGGCGACTGACTGGTCGCCTGACGCCTTTCCCGCCAGCCAGCCTCCTTCAAATCTCGAGTCCCGAAGCCTGAACTGTTAGGCGGGCAGGGACGGGTTGCGGGATTCCGAAGCGTGAAAGTTCGAGTTCTCGGATGGCCAAACGGCAACCTATGTTTTGAACGATGTTCGTAGGTATTCGCAAACGCGTTGAGTGCAAACTTCTGGGGAATCGGAACGCAAATGGCCCTTCCAGATCACATCCGTAAGAACTGGGAACAGATTCAACAGAATCACGATCATCCAGTAAATGCGATTGGTGTAAAGATTGACTCAAAGGATCAACGCACGCTGAAAGTCTGGCGTGACGAAGGAATCGACAGTTTCGTCAAAAAGTGACTACCACCACTTCGATCGTCAGGAAAGTACTCCAACCTAGGCACTTGCGATTCACTGGAATTGTCGGATGAGTTTTGAAGAAGCTATCGAAGGCGGCGTATTCGCAGCGCGAGCAAACAAGCAATTGATGGCTCGGATTCAGTTTGAGCAAGTGACCGAACTCTTTCCGGATCGTCCGGAGGGTTGGCTCTGGCTGGCGTGGACGAACGCGAACCCTGGTGAGGCTGTAGGGTACTTGCGCCGAGCTCAGCAAGAAGCTCCCGATAACAAACTGGTTGCTAAGTTCCTAGAGTTCGCCACCGAACTGGATGCACTGGGATCGAACCCTCTGGTTCCAGCAGCGGCAGACGCGAGCCCCAGTAAAACTGTGTACGATCAACTATCGGTTGGATTCGGGAAGAGCGCGGCCGGTCTTAAGGCTGAATCCAAAGGGGTTGCCCCAGGTATTCCTGAACAGCAGCCAGAGGCAGCCGAAAAACTATGTCAGGCTGAGTCGCAGCAAGACACAGTGTCGCAGCAAAACACGGTATCGCAACAAGTTGCAGAGGGAACTGGACCTAGCGTGGATGAGCTTGTCATTTCCGACGACGTAGCTGAAGTCGCCTTGAAGTTGGAACTCGATGGCATTCAAACGGAAATAGGAAGCTCGGGAGCTGACGCCGGCTCCTCGTCTATCCAGGAACAAGACATCGAACTAGAGCTAGGCTCAGAGCCGATGCAGACTAGCGAAGCAGAGGAAACGCAGCGAATCACTGACGCGTTCGCTGAAGCACCGTCGGCTTACGACAACTCTACGAGTCCCTCGGCTTCGTTTCATGCCGTCTGCGACAATCTGCGAAAGGCTGCGGACGCCTATGGTGACATTGCTAATCTAAGTGAAACAGTCAAAGCCGACATTGCCGAGGAGCCGGGCAGCCGTGACGCATCGATCGGCTCGCTTGTGCAGGACGAGTTGGTGTTAGCTCTAGATATGAAGATCAAAGACTTGGCTCGCGACATCAAGCAGATTGGTGACGAGGTGCTGTCGTGGCATGAGTCCGATTATCCAGCTGAGACTGCGGATTACTACGATCCAACGCGGGCAACCATCCTGGTTGTGGACGACAGTGCCACGGTCCGTAAGACGTTGACCGTCTTGCTTCAGTCGAAGGGCTATAACGTCGTCACGGCTGAGGATGGTGTCGAAGCGACTAGATTGCTGGTCGATTCATTCCCAAATCTCATCCTTCTGGACATCAACATGCCAAGGATGAGTGGCTATCAGCTGTGTAAGCTCATCAAAGCTCACCCGGAAACGAGTGTCATTCCGGTCGTGATGATCTCCAGCAATACGTTCGACAAGATTCGTTGTAACCTGGTTCGCTGCGACGACTACATTTCAAAACCGTTCGAGCCCGAAGTGTTGCTGCAACGCGTCCGACGCCATATCAATATGGATATCAATCGTTCGGATCAGGCGAACGTTGGGAAACACGCCGCGAGCAGACACCGCGATACCCAAGCTTGCAGCTAAGGCTGTTAGATCGACGTGAAACGGTGTCCGTTACCGATTCTGCAAGCCGCTTCGCCACGCTGGCGTGGCTGGCAACTTCGAAAAGTGAGTGCGATTAGCGCACGCGTCAGCCTCAGAGATCCCGTTCTATTGCCTTGCGGATCAGCTTGATGTCCCGTTCGTAGTACTCGGCCTTAGAG
>CAYQMZ010000623.1:558-2180 GCA_964418725.1 uncultured Pirellulaceae bacterium | reverse complement strand
TGCAGCTACGGTCATTGTGAGTTGATGCTCGTCCCAAAACTCGCGTATGACTTCTTGCGTCTCGCCACGTCCGATCACGATCAGCTTGAAGTTGTCGCGGCTTTGGTAGTCCGCGAAAATCTCTGCGAGGTGAGGGAGTTCAAGTTTGCATGGACCGCACCAGGTCGCAAAGAAGTTGATGACAAGCACCTTTCCACGTAAGACATCAGTCGAGAATTCACGGCCTTTGATATCGGTGACTGCGAACGAAGGGACGCGATCACCGACGGCAACAAACGAGTTCTTCTCGTAGCGTTTCGCCCGTTCCAGTTCTCTTCGTGCGACGTATTCCTGGGGTACTGCCCACGACAGCGCAAGGGCACACCCGCACAAGAGTGCAAGTGATGCCAAAAAACGCATTATCCGCCCCTTGCGTTTGGGCCGACGGAATCGAACCAGCAAACCTCCGAAGGTAATGAGCACTGCCAGCAGGAGGACGGGCAAAGCGGCTCGAAGTACATAGAGGATCGATTCGAGTGTAGCGTGAGACATTACCGCATAGTCCTGGATCGATGGAACCAAAGTTCCCTACGTGATTCGTTACTTGCGATCAGATCTTGTTTATCAGTGGTATCCAAGCAGGTAAAAGTGGTCCATCCTAAAAATGTGTCGGCACTTGTCCTAGCGATCCCAAATCAGAACACGGAATCGCTACATGAACTGCGAACTATGGTGATCACATACCAACAGATTGCGTGACTACGCGACACATTGTTTGACATCCTTATATCGAATCTGCACAATCGCGAGTGGAACAGGGAACGTTATCAAGCTATCCAACTGTGACTAGGAGTCGTCATGCGTTCTCGGAAAAGAGATGTTGGTCGTACGTTAAGTTGGATAGAGAATCTGGAAGAACGGCTGAATCTGGCCGGCGACGGCGCACCCACAGAACCGGTGGAGGAATTCCACTGCGATGCAAGTGCGTTTGGTATCAAAGCCGGGCCGGCCGCGGATGCGGTGGCGGCCGTCAACTGTTTGGCTGTTGACCTCTATCAGCATTTCAATGCCCAGCAAGGCAACCTTCTGTTGTCGCCATTGAGCATCTCGACGGCGCTCGCCATGACAGCACAAGGCGCAGGCGGAGTGACCGCCGCAGAGATGACGGAAGTGCTGCACCTGCAGGATGATTTTGGCGATTCGTTCGAAGCATTGCTTGATGCGCTTTATCGAGATGGGCAGACAGACGAGTCGCAAGTCGCCGTTGCCAATGCGCTATGGCCGCAGCGCGGAGTGGAATTTCATCAGAACTATCTGGAAACGATCGCGGACAACTTCAGAGGTTATGCACGTGCACTGGACTATCAGAACGACCCAGAATCGTATCAGGTCATCAACGAGTGGGTGGCAGAGCAGACGCGAGGGACAATTGAAGAGGTCTTTAGTGAGCCGCTGCCCCCATTTACGTTGATGGCGCTTACCAACAGCATCTACTTTAAGGGCGAATGGACATACGAATTCAAGAATTCACCACGTTCCTTCACGTACGAGAGCGGCGAGACCAGAACAGTTGGTGGCATGCGGTTGTATTACGAGGCTGAATTTAATCAAGACGCACCACCACCAGTCCGGTATTCCTTTGC
>CAYQMZ010000623.1:0-548 GCA_964418725.1 uncultured Pirellulaceae bacterium | reverse complement strand
ATTCTCCGAATCAAGACTCACCGGGTATCGGCTACGCTTTTGCGGATGGTCACGAGATTGTCGAGATTCCCTATGCCGACGGACAAACCTCCATGGTCATACTCCTGCCGGCAAAGGAAGGTTACACCTGGCCTTGGGATTCCAGCACCCTCGTCGAGGAGGACGTTCAAATTGACGACCTTACTCAGGAGACGATCGCGTCAGTTAATCGGCGGTTGAATAGCCCCGGCGGCCAAGTTGAGGCAATCACGCTTACGATGCCGAAATTCAAGGCAACCGTCGATAGCGACCTAAAGGAGTTGCTGAAAGGCATGGGAATGCCGTCGGCTTTCGATTTTGAAACTGCGGACTTTTCGAACATGGCGGACGTTCCTTTGCCGATCAACGACGTCATCCATAAGGCTTTCATCGACGTGGACGAGGTCGGCACGGAAGCGGCGGCCGTCACTGCCGTCACGCAGGGTGTGATCTGCTTTGCCAAAGGCACACCCGTGCGAACGTCGACGGGGACGAAGCTGATCGAAGATGTCCAAGTCGGGGACAAAGTC
>CAYQMZ010000622.1:0-5128 GCA_964418725.1 uncultured Pirellulaceae bacterium | reverse complement strand
GAAGATTGCTCAGAAAGAGTCCGTGGCCAATTCGACCAGCAAGATTGTTCGCACGCTGGTGGCGAATAAGATTCTGACCGAGGACCAACTGCGACATTTGATCTCGGTCAAGAACCGCAGCGCCACCGAGGCTCCGCCCGTAAACGCCCCACCTGTACGCGAGAGTCGTGGCAAGAAGGTCGCTCAGACAGTTGCCTCACAACGGGCGGCGGAAAGGTCGCGTCGCAAATCTCTCGTGCCGATCGTGGCCGGTGTCACTGGCGTCTTGTTTTTGGGCGTAGCTCTCGGACTTTGGTTCTTGGGGCAAAACGGTGACGCTGTTCCGAGCGACGGAACCGTGGGCAATGAATCGCCAAACGTGAGAACTGCAGAGAATTCCACTTCTGCTGACGTTGGTTTACCGTACGAGCTTGTCGACTCGGACGATGTCTTGTGGGGGCGGCCAGATCCAGGCTCACCCGTCGAATGGCAATATGTTCCTGAGGGAACGCAGGTGAGCATGCGGGTTCGCCTTGCTGCTTGTCTTCGGCATCCGGAAGGCTCCAAGATTCTGCGCAGTCTTGGCCCCGATGTGTCGGATCTGCTTCAAAACTGGATGGCCCAGACGCAAGTTCAGCAAGCAGATATTCAGCAGCTTGATCTGCACCTGTTGCCGCAAGGTTCAACGATGCCGACGGTCCTGACGGTAGCCACGCTTTCGTCTGGCAAGTCGCTGGAATCGGTTGGGCACTTTGGTAAGCGAGACTCCAATGGGATCGCCAGTTTGGCCAGTGAGGCAATCTGGTTCCCGGATCCCGACGGACGAACGTTTGTCGTCGGGCCCGATTCTGTTGTGAGTGAATTGGCCAATTCGAGTCGCGGCGAAGGTCCGCGATTGCGTCGAGAACTCGCACATCTCCAAAGGGAAACGCATTCGACGGACCACGTCACGATCTTGGCGAATCCCAATTTTCTGCGAGACGAAGCCCAAGGCTTATTTCCCAACGAGCGTCGTCGTCTGTTGGATGGTTTGTTCGAGTTTTGGTCGGACGAAGCGCAAGCGGTTTCGATTGGGCTTCAGCTTTCGCAAGTCGCGGTGGTCGAGGTCCGTATGATTGCCCGCGAGGATTTGGCACCGCGTCGACTTGCGGGCAGAGTCAAGAGCTTCGTCGCCAAATTGCCGACGCAGACGGGAGACTTCCTTGGCCGCGCACAACTCGATTCCTACTGGCAGCCGTTGGCACTGCGGTTTCCTTCTATGCTGAGGATGCTGGATGATCAGACGCGGATCGTCACGGAAGGCAAACAGGTTGCGATGAACGTGGCTCTGCCCAACGAAGCCATCCACAATCTTCTTTTGGCAACCGAATTGAGCTCAGCAACACCCGCGTCCTCCTCCAGCGCGCCGATCGTGGCTGACCGGTCTCGATGGACGATTAAGGATGTCCTGAGCGGAACAATGTCTGTTCGCTTCGCGCAGAAGTCACTGGAGCAAGCGATGGACGATGTGGCCGAACAGGTCCGCGAAGAGTTCCGCGGCGTGCCATTCGAATTCTCTGTCGACATTATCGGAACGGATTTGGAGCCTGAGGGTATCACTCGGAACCAACAGATTCGCAACTTCGCGGCATCAGGTGCGACTCTCCGCGAAGCGCTTACACAGTTGGTGATGAAGGCGAATCCAACACCTGGTATCACGGATCCGACAGTGCCCGAGCAAAAATTGATTTGGGTGATTGGCCCAAGTCCCGGCAAAATCTTGATCACGACGCGTGCTGCCGCCGCTCAGAAACAGATTGAGGTGCCGGCTGAATTTGGTGCGAAGTGAGCGGCACGATGCGGTGGCTAGCCAAACGTCAGTGCCCTTTGTGGGAACCTTTGCAGCGAGTGTATGCTCCGCAGGGCACTCTTCTCAAATCAGATCGTCATCTAGCTGTTGCTTACAGTTTGGTCAAAGCGACGAACAATCACGCGGATCAACATTCATAGTCACGCGGCTTCAAAGTCAAACACTCGCTAAGCTTGGTTCCATGAGAGGACTTCGAGTTCGTTTCAGTTTCTGCACATCGAACCGGCAAAAGCCAATTGATCAGCAAATGGTCGGTGGATCCGAATTGATGGGCAGAACAATTCGGCGAAGTGGCTCTCGTATCGCACATGTCGCGTTACAATGAGTGATTGGGCAGTTTCGCAAATTTATCTTCGGCCAGCTCCGCCGTATCCTCGTTTTCGAGTTATCCGTTGAGTTTCGAAGGCTTCTACATTCCCTGTACGACCTGTTCAGCGCGTTTGAAGGTCGCGGATATCAGCGCGGTCGGCCAAATCTTTGGCTGCCCGAAGTGCGGGAGTATGGTGCTGGTCGAGGCGCCAGAAGGCATGCAGTTGGAAACTGCCGCGGGCGGTGAAGTGCCGGAGCCAACCGACTCGGACGTCCCGGAAACAAACGAACCGGCCGGTTTGCGGCCTTCGGATTGGGCGGGCAGTAGTTCCTCTGCAGGCTGGCTGGCAACAGTGATTGGATCTGTGGCCGCCGTGCTGGTGGTGGGAACCATCGGCGGATACGCATGGCTAAACCGAGCCAACACACCTCGCGACGCACACGAAGTGGTCCAAGCAAACTCCGCGGCGACGGTGGCTCATTCGGATGAGGAATTAGACGCGACTTCGAACGCGAATCAGAGTGCCATTCAAAACGACCTGGCGACAACCGAATCGAGTATGTTGGAGCCTGCGGATTCGCGGGCGATCGATGGTACCGAAATTGGCGATGCGGATTCAGTAGCTCTAAGCCCGGCGGACCAGCGATCAGATGTGGTCATTGTGGATGCGACCGATCCGAGCACTGACAAACCCAAGGACTTGGGCGTTGGTCTGGAGGTCACGGATAACGTGGCTGTGGATCAGGTATTCGACGAAGTGGCCGCGACAGCGTCAGAGCCACCGCCAGCGAGTTCGTTGTTGGCGGACGCTTCGCTGACGCCAAAGCTTGAGCCCGCACGTCCGTCGGACGGTGATACGCTTTCCAGTCTTGCGAATCTGTTGGCGAGCCCGAAGCAGACTTCAAGCATAAATATGAAGCTTGATGGTGACCTGGATGAAGAGGACGATGTTGAGCAGGGCGAACTGCAGATGGCTCGTTCGTCCGACGTCGGTGACAAGCAGAACGCTGTAACATCGAGTAAGAAGACGACGCTATCCAATATTCAGTCGTCTGCACTGGCAAGTCACTCGTCGATAAGTAAGCATGACATTGAGGCGAAGCTGTCGCGAGAGATCCTCGCGGTTCGGTTTAACCGAGTTCCGCTTATCGACTTTTTGCGATCGATGAGCCAGATAAGCGGCGTGCCTATTCAGCTCGATCCCGTGGCTGTCATGCAGACGTCAGTATCCGCGAGCACGTCGGTCACGGTTTCGGCCATCGAAGACTCCACGATCGACATACTGACGACAGCTCTTCGTCCGATTAAGCTAACGCCCGTCGTTCATGGTCATGTGGTACGAATCGCCGGCGCTCGCAGCGAAGACAAGTCGCTTGTTGATTACTCATTCTTCGCGGGCGATCTAAGTAACGGCAGAAAAGACGAGTTGGATCTTGCAGCGTTGGTCACGGCGCTCGTGTCGCCCGAATCTTGGCAGTCGAGTGCGGCGAGTGTTGAGTTGCGTGGTGAGCGATTGAAGATCAGGAACTCGCGACGCGTCCTCTACGACACGCTGGTTTTGCTGGAGAAGTTGCGAAAGGCTCGTGGACTTGCATCGAGAAAGAAAGTCGCAGCCACACTGGCATCGAAGCATTCTCGGTGGAGCCAGATAAATCGCTACTTGGCGATCCCCATCACGGTAAACATGTGGCAGCCGGAGCCATGGCCCAAAGTCGTCACGGAACTGGAGAGTGTGACGGGACTGCGAATCCTTGTTGATTGGCAGGCCCTGACGGAAACTGGTATCGCGCTGGACAGCACCGCCATGTTGCGTGTTCGCGATGGCCGGGCGTCGGAGGTCCTGCGGGACTGGCTTGATTCGTTCGACCTTGTATTGCTTCCACTTGGTGGGAAGACGGTACAGTTGACCTCGCGTAGCCGGATGCGGCAAACGCCCTATTTGGACGTGTATCCGATTTCAAAGTTGAGCGAAAAATCGATGGCACGGGTCGAGCAGTTGCTGCTAACGGGTGCCGCGGCCCTTGATAGTGCAAGCGACTTCGCCTTCGTGCGGACGGACTCCGAAACGCATCGTCAGCTGGCTCAGTAATTTGAGCCAGTGTTGACCGTTTCCTGCTCTTGGGAATGGATTCGCCCGCTTATCGCTAAGAAGTCAAATCGCACTGACCGCTGGGGTGATCGAAGCTCGTGAGCTCTAAGGTTTCGGAACGAAGTTCCTTAGATACGTATAGCTTTGTTTCAGCGACCGAATGCGGTTCTCTAGCGAGCCCTCGTAGGCTCGGTCTTCCACCTCGACGCACACGGGCCCGTCGTAGCCAGTATCTGTCAATGCCGAGAAGAACTTGCCCCAATCAACGTCCCCCATCCCAGGGAGTTTCGGCGAGTGGTATTCGTTGGGATACGCCATGATCCCAACCTCATCCAGTTTGTGCTTGTCGATCCGCACGTCTTTCGCGTGCACGTGCGAGAATCGATCGCCGAAGTCGCGGATCGGTTTGACGTAGTCCATGTGCTGCCAAATCATGTGCGACGGATCGTAGTTCAAGCCAAAGAACTTACTGGGAATATCCGAGAACATGCGCCGCCAGATGCTCGGAGTTGTCGCGAGGTTCTTTCCACCGGGCCATTCGTCATTCGAGAATGACATGGGGCAGTTTTCGATGCCAACATACACCCCCTGCTTTTCCGCGGATGCAATGATTGGCTTCCATGTGTCCAAGAATCGTGGCCAGTTGTCATCGACGGAAAGTTTCCAGTCTCGTCCCACAAAGGTATTCATGCGGTTCACGCCCAGCAGAGCGCTCGCCGTGATGACCTTCATGATCTGATCAACAGCCGTTGCAGATTCCGCCTCGTCGGGCGTTAGAGGATTCGGATAGTACCCCAGACCGCTGATGGCAATGCCGTATTGAGCAGCCAGATCATTTACTTTTTTAGCAGCCGATTCGTCAAAGCCTTCTACGTCAACATGCGTCACACCGGCGTAGCGT
>CAYQMZ010000621.1:0-5165 GCA_964418725.1 uncultured Pirellulaceae bacterium | reverse complement strand
GGGCGTCGGCGATCCGGATTCTCGAATCTGGAAGTAGTAATGACGACGGCGATCATGTTGCCGCTGGCCGGCCTGTTGTTCTTTTTGGGGATCCAAATGAGTCGCTACGTCTTTACTGCCTTAAGCGGACTACTGCTGCAACCTTTTCTGTAATCGGACCGCCATGAACTTGCACGCAATGACTCGAATCGCGACGGACGAAGACGGCGGAGCCTACACGCTGTCTTACGTCATGGTGGTTCCGTTTGTCATGCTGTTCATGTGTCTGATTGTCGAGACCACATTAATGCTGACGGCCAAGGTCGGCACCGTTCATGCCGCATTTGTAGGAGCCCGCGTTGCCACCGTTTGGAGTTCCGCGACCGATTGGCAGTCGGCGGAAGAACGCATTGAGCAAGCGGCAGCGAAAGCATTCGTGCCGTTCGCGTCTGGTTCTTCGGACGGCGACGTGGCGAACAGCCAGCCACCTAGCATGGACCGTTTTCTCGCATCCTACCAAGCGTACGCAGAGGATCCCGTTTCCGCCGCATACGTCCGCAAGAAGTATCAAAACGCCGCGAGCAAAGTGAGCGTGCGCACCGATGGGCCGCCTTCGACGTGGGACGCCAACGTTACCGTAACGGTGACGTACGAGAGTCCCTTCCGCGTGCCTGGAATCGGCCGACTGTTGGGTGAGGACGGTGGAAATGGTCGCTACTACTTTCCACTAGAGACTTCCGTGACACTTCGAAACGACGGCCCGCAGAACGCTCGGCAAGACTTGGGGATTGGCTATGGCAAACTCGACTAAGTCCACCGCGCGACATGGTTCTTGTGACGCAAACCGCAAGCGACGTTGTTTTGGTGTGCGGCGACGACAAGGAAAACTCACGCTCGTCGCATGCGTGATGATGCTTGGGTTGGTTGTGTTGATCGGGTTGATTGGCAACGCAGGTCACGCCGTTCATCAAAAACTAGAAGTGCAAAACGCTGCGGATGCCGCCGCGTTTTCGTCGACGCTTTGGGCATCGCGAGGGATGAATGCGTTGACCGCAACGAACCACATGACCGGCGAAGTTACTGCCCTTTGCGCGGTTCATGAAGCACTCGGAGGTCCGGGCGCGGATCTGAAGCTGAAACAAAACACCAGCGAGAATCGTGTGCTGGATGGCATGGTGGACAGTACAAAGGCTTTGGCTCCGATTGGGCCGGCTCCGTTCGTGCTACCTCCACTGACGGCGATCGACAAAAAGATCATTGGCTTTGTGACCAACCGCACGACTCCTCGACAAGCGGATAAAAGGAACTTCGAAGCATTCGCGACGATCTTCGATTCCAAGATGACGCTGAAACGCGAGTTGACGACGCTACTGATCACGAAGAGTCTTGCCGACCTCGGTTTCTACGCACCGTGGCCGTTCAATATGGCAACGATCCCGGCCGCCTACGCAACCCACATCTATGCCACGGCACAGATCGTACTAATCGGCAAGGAATGGGTCATCTTGGATGTGATCGAATCGGTTGCGAAGTCGTTTGCGCCGTTGAAACGAAAGATATTCGAAGACCAGCTCGTGCCGACGCTCTCAGCTCATGCGGACTTTGTGGCCAGCTACGACGCGGCGACGGGCGAATTTGAGGCTGGCATTCTGAACCTTGCCATGAAGCGTACGCTTGACGAGCTGCAAGAACGACACAACGTGGAACTTGCGTTGTTTCCAAAGGCCAACGACTTTCAATTGCCGGTGCAGTCCGAACCAGCACCCAATCTGCAGCAGGGAGCGGAAGTGCCGGGTTGGGGAAGTGACCGATCCGTCCCTGTGGAACTGCCGGCAATCGGTGATCTCTTGGACAAGCTCGACAACGCGGAACGCGATATTCAAAAACGAATCGGCGATTTGACGGACGAAATCAACGCTCTGGATGACTACACGGAGACCATCGAAGAGCGACTAGAGGCGGACGACGTACCCGATGCAGAACAACGTGAATTGGAAGAAGAACAACGGGCGATTGCCGAGTCCAAGAAACAGCTTCGCGACGACCGCACCAAGAGCCAGGCGGCGTTGCAGCGGATGCGATCCGAAGCCAGCAAGATTCCCGCGTTCAGTGACCGGCCAGCTCCGTCAGTAAATCCCAGCGTGTCGCGCATTCCAGAGTCAATGAACCAGCAGCAGGAGCAACAGACACAGTGGGTGCGAGCGACTCAGCCGTATCTGGACTCATTTCGTGCTCCGATTCTTTCGATGTTCCGACGCCATCTGAAAAAGTCGAAGGCCGCTGAGCACTTTGGAAAGTGGAGCAATCGCTACGCCATGGTCAAGGCTTGGCAATTTCGAAGTGGCTACCGCATGGTTCGGAACAGTGACACAAGAGCGACCTGGCGCAAGTCACAAGAGCCGCTGCATATGCTCGTGATGAAAGACTCGTTCGACGGGGAAACAGCGAGGAAAGGAAAGGAGCCGTGGACGCGTGCGACGAACGACGGAAAACGAACGGCCGAAGAGTACTTCACGTTTGTCGGAGTCGCCCATCGTGAGTTCGAACCACTGTTTTCAAGCGTCGTCTATCCCGCGGCGACGAACAAAGGAAACACTGGCTACGCACAAGCGATTTTCTACGGCGGTAATCCTCAGCGGCCGTCAACCGATGGTGAGGTGCAACCGATGTTGGGCTGGGACACATTGAATTGGGATCCTGCTGTTGGGGCTCCTGAGTGGGCAAAAACCACAGCCGACTCCGATGCAAAGTGGCCTTGGGAGATCTTTTCGCAACGTGAACAGCACGTGAAGGTCTGGCTGAATTGGCAAGCCAAGCTGATGCCGGTCACTCGAACTCGACTCGAAGATACTGAGAGCGAACTAGAGGGTGATGTGCAGGACAACGTTTCACATGCAGTCGAGTACTTCGACTCGTTGGGGACCCATTAATGATCGATCGAAGTGTGGCAACGAAACAAAATCACGCGATGCGGGCAAGGCGTGGAATCGCGACACTCGAATTGGTCATGTGCATGCCTGTCTTACTGCTGCTGATGATTGGGATCGTCTGGTTGGGATTGTCTGTGATTGGGCAAGCGAGCGTGATTGTCGAAGCAAGGCACAAGGCGTGGGAGAAGCGTTTTGATGAGGGAACTCAGAAGCCACTCCGTTTTCTCAGCGACGACTTCGCCGAAGAAAATGCGACCACCAACGTCAATATGGGACCGCTGTTCAATGACGTCTCTTCGCCCAAATCATCACATGATGTTGCGATCGACACGTGGGACCATGGCAGTCTTGAAATGAACAACGTGCCCAACTGGGAGTTGTACGTTACCGCGGCTGTGAACGCGAAGACCGGTGGTTTGCAAGTGCAGTATGAAGACGCCCGCGGCAAACTGAGATCACTTCAACAGATTGCCTCTCGCCAGATCGTGGAAGAAATGGCAAACGTGATTCGTGAAGCGTTGGAAGACCCGCTCGGCGTATTCAAAGGCCAAGCCGGTGACTCGGAACGTTCAGCCAATGACGAATCGGAGCGTGAGAAACGAAAGCTCAAGCGTCGCATTGACCAGCTAGAGGATGAGATTGAAAAGACGGAGGAACATGTTCGCGACATGAAAGACGAACTGAAGGACGCGGAAGGAGATGCTAAGAAGAGTCTCGAATCGCGGATTGAAGTTGGCGAAAACAAAGTGAAGCGACTGAAGAAATCATTGGAGCGGTTGGAGTCGGATTACAAAGCTGCAGGCTAAGTCTGACAAGCGAAGACGTCCTCGCGTTGGTTCCACCGTACACGCGTATACGAAACTACAACAACTCGCGAACGCAGTTGTGTTACTCACATCAAACGATTCACTAAAACCATGAGCAACCTATTAAAGCTTACTCTCGCCTTGTTCCTCGGAATTATCGCCGCGGGCGCAAATTGGGTTTGGGCGGCTTCGAAAGCAAGGCCCGCTGAATTCGTCGTTGCCAAGAGCCAGTTAAAACTGGGCCATACGATTGGCGAGGAAGACTTGATCGCAGTTCCTGTGCCCGGAGATTACGAGCGTCTGAAGAAGACCCTAATTCCCTACAAGAATCGCGCGCTGCTTTTCGGAGCTGAGACGGTTCGTGCGTATGAGGCTGGCGACGTCTTCTTTCATCGCGACATTCAGCCGCCAACGGAACTCTCGGAATGGGATGTCATTGGTCCGTTTCGACTGATTAGCGTGGGGGCTCGATTCAAAGAACCCAACGAAGCAACGCAGCAGTACGCTTCGGACAGTAGCCGCAATAACGTCACCATCGAAGTGAGTGCAGACTTCGACGCGAAGACTCGCCGCCTATTGGAGGTAATCGCTCCATCATTCGGCGGGGATAAGAAGGACGCAACTCACAACATCGTCGCCGTACAGGTGATCCCGTCCGCATCGGGCGTGAGTCGACAGTCGCTTCGTCCCAGTCCCAATACTGTTTATCAGACCGTGTCACTTGAAGGCATCACGCACGTGCCGCGGGTACTACTTGCGGGAGACCAGATTCTGTTCGTCGTGCCCGGGCAGAAACAGTACTAGTTCTAAATAGAACCACCAAGGTAGGCACGAAGCAACTTCTGCTTAACTCAATAAATTGCAATGAAGATCTGGTTCAACAATGTCGTCGATACGGAACGAAGGGTAGTGGAAGCTACCGGTAGCCGCGTGCGCATTGGCCGCGCTGCCGACAACGAAATTGTGCTCGACAGCCCGTACATCGCCGAGCAGGCTGCCGTGCTGTACAAGCGAAGCGACTGTTGGGAACTGGTTGCGCTGGGGATCAATGGCGTGTCCGTCGGCGGCAAGCAGATTTTCAACGGCGATCGGTGTCTCATTCGAACCAATCAGTCGATCAGTCTCTTTCCGTACACGCTGACGCTGGACCTGCCGCACGAGGAAGAGCTGTCTCGCGAGACAGTGCGCGAACAACTTGACGTGGAAATGTCAAAACTAATCGGAGCTGTGCACCTGGAGTTGCTGGAACGCATGAACCTGAAAGGGGATGCTCAAGCGGTCCAGCGAGACAACGACGAATTCCTGTTGGAGTTGGAACGCAATCTGGAAACGATCGCGGAATCGCGGCAACCGACGGATCGCGGGGAGACACTTCTGGGGCATATGGCTGGTCACGGTCTTCGCGACTTCCTGCTTGCCGGTTCGACCGAGAATTCGGAGTCCTCTGAAT
>CAYQMZ010000620.1:4146-5167 GCA_964418725.1 uncultured Pirellulaceae bacterium | reverse complement strand
TGAGAAGGATGGTCGATTGTCCGTGTTGCCGGTGTCGATGATGCTTCGCTGATAGAGCACATCAGCCGGAGCCTGTAAGAAAACACACGTGGTGTTTTGCGCCTTCGAAATCGCGTTGAAGGCTCGCTCTTGCATCGGCGTACCACCACCGAGCGCGATCACCAGATTGTCACGATTGCAAGCGAGCTCTGTCACGTCGCACTCTGTTTCTCGGTACGCGGGTTCGCCAAATTCTTCCCAAATCTGTGCCACTGATTTCTGGTCGTAACGCGCAATGATGTCGTGATCGATGTCGACGAACTCCATCGTCAGCTTCGCCGCGAGCAATTTCCCAATCGTCGACTTTCCCGACGCACGGTAACCAATCAAGACAATATTCATACGGCTATCCTAACCGACATTCATTGAGACCGTAACGGGAGACCTCGACCTGTGGCTCGCCAAGTACAGTCGAATGTTGCAGTCGGCGAGGATAGAATGCGAGCCAAAATGCTGCACGTCAAACACGGGGTCAAAGATGCAACCTAATCGAATCATGCTCTTGTTGATTGTCTGTCTCTCGTGTGGAGTCTTTGGGACTCCCATGTTCGCCGCGTCCCCAAACTTCGTCGTGATATTCACCGACGATCAAGGCTATCAGGACGTAGGTTGCTTTGGCTCACCGAACATCAAGACGCCAAACCTGGACGGTATGGCGAAAGAGGGCGTGCGTTTCACCGACTTCTATGCGATGGCTCCAATATGTTCCGCATCAAGAGCCGGCCTCCTCACTGGCTGCTATCCACCACGCGTGGGCACAACCGGCGTGTATTTCCCAAGGCATGAACGCGGACTCAATCCGAATGAGCAAACAATAGCGGAAGTCCTGCGTACCCGTGGCTATGCGTCCGCCTGTATCGGTAAGTGGCACCTGGGACATCACAAGGAGTTTTTCCCGACCAGTCAGGGCTTCGACTACTTCTTTGGCCTGCCTTATTCGAACGATATGGATCCAGTGAAATCGATTCCGGGCAAGCGAGAT
>CAYQMZ010000620.1:0-4136 GCA_964418725.1 uncultured Pirellulaceae bacterium | reverse complement strand
TTTTTCTCGAGAACGATGTGCGTCGATTCAATGTTCCCCTGATGCGGAACGAAGAGATCATTGAACGACCGGCCAAGCAGTGGACATTGACGCAGCGGTACACGGAAGAAGCCGTGTCCTTCATCGAAGCCAACAAAGACAAGCCGTTCTTCCTGTATCTGCCGCACACGATGCCGCACATTCCGATCCTGGTGTCGGAAAAGTTTCATACCGATGATCCATCGAAGGCCTACCAGAAATGTATCGAAGAAATTGACTGGTCGGTGGGCCAAGTACTCGACGCGCTAAAGAAGAATGGCGTGGACGAAAACACGCTGGTTGTTTTCACCACAGACAACGGTCCTTGGTTGCGACTCAAGCCACCGCACCACGGAGGCTCTGCGAAGCCACTCCGGGATGGAAAGTTCAGTACTTGGGAAGGTGGCATGCGGGTTCCGATGATTGCAAGATGGCCTGGTCGCATTCCTGCGGGTTCGACGTGCGATCAGGTGGCCGCCACATTTGATCTGTTGCCGACGTTCGCCAACTTGGCCGGGGCAACAAAACCGGAATCGAAGATTGACGGCCGCGATATTTGGCCGCTTCTGTCAGGCGAATCCACAGAGTCTCCGCATGACGAGTTTTACTATTTTCGGGGCGGTGGCAAATTGCAGGCGGTGAGGAGCGGGAAATGGAAGTTGAGGCTGGCCTCGGTGACAGGGAAAGGGAACAAGCAAAAGAAGCAAGCGGCGAAACTGTTCGACTTGCGAGCTGACATTAGTGAGGCTAACGATGTTGCGGAATCGAATCCCGATATCGTCACTCGTCTGAGTGCAAAAGCTGTAGCGTTCGCGGCTGAGATTCGGCAAGAGGCCCGTCCCGAGGGAAAGCTGAAATAAGGGACATGAGAGGCAAATTAGCGCTGTGGCAATTCAGGCATGGAGCCGAGATGGCCGTCTAAGCTGCTTTACCTGCGGAGTTTAGAGGATCTGCCAGCATCGAAATGTATCGGTTTTCGCCATAGATCTGGGAATTCGCCGCTTTTCAAGGTATAAGAAGATTTCTGCTAACTGGGTCTGGGCCGCCTAACTCCTTCCTTCTCACTCTCTCCTTTGAAAGGCGTAAGTCGATGCAGAAAAAACAAGGATTCACACTGGTCGAACTACTCGTGGTGATCGCGATCATCGCGATGTTGGTGACACTTCTGTTACCCGCAGTTCAGGCAGCTAGAGAAGCGGCACGACGAACACAGTGTATTAACAATCTGAAGAACCTGGGACTTGCGTGTCTGAATCACGAATCCGTGAATGGTCACTTCCCGACGGGCGGTTGGGGCTGGTCTTGGGTCGGTGACGCAGACCGAGGTCAGGCCGAACAACAGCCTGGCGGTTGGCTCTATAACATCCTTCCGTACATGGAAGAGGGAGCGTTCCACGCTCGAGCTGGTGACGGCATTCCAAACGAAGTTACAAACGAACAACGCGATGGTGCGGCGTTGGTGATCTCGTCACCATTGTCGCTAATCAACTGCCCAACTCGACGCGAGTCACGTGCATTCACAAACCGAACGGGTGCCATCAACGCCAGTGCGATCACGCTCGCTGGTCGCTCCGACTACGCGGCAAACTGCGGGTCGCAGCAGGCAAACGAATTGAACCCTGGTCCTAGCAATATCGATGCAGGTACCAATGGTTGGGGGCCTGGAAGCACAACCGGCCGTGCGAATTCGAAGATCATCTACAGTGGGTTCAGCTTCACGAACAGCCTGATTGGAATCAACCACGTAGAAGACGGGCTTAGCAAGACCGCCCTGGTCATGGAAAAGTTTGTCACAAGCGATTGGTATACGACAGGCGAAGACTGGGGTGACAACGAAACCTGGTGTACTGGTTTCAACAACGACAACTTCCGCAGCACATTTTTCCCACCGAAACGTGACACCAGTAAGGACCGCACAACTAAAGATCGTGCGAGATACCTGGCTGGAAGTGCCCACGATGGTGTAGTCAACGTATGCAACGGTGACGGTTCGGTCGAGTCGGTGTCTTACGGAATCGACCCTGTGCTGTGGACCTCGAAAGGTCACCGTTCCGACGGATCGTTTGCTCTCGTCAATCGTGATAATCAATAGGCCTTTAGCCCAGCGTGTCCGCTCGGGCCACTGAATCGACTAAGCCAACGGCAGTCCGGATACCTTTCGGTCTGCCGTTTTTGTATATTGGCAGGGCTCGCAGGTTGTGCCGGTCGCCGCGAACCTCTGTTCTTCCCTCCCAATGATTTCGACGGAGAGTTTCAATGTCCCTAAACAGCTCCACCCTTCGGCTCATTTTGGCATTATCCGTCGCTGTTGGCTGTCTCGGTTGCTCAGGAGATGACGGGCCAGCCTTCCCGACGGTGAAGGTCGATCCCTATGAGGTCGCAGCAAATGTGGTTGCGGAGTTCGACAAGAACGCCGACGGCGAGCTTTCCGCAACCGAGTTGAAGAAGAATGATGGCTTATTGATGCTCACAAAAGGCGAGCAACAATTGCTGCAGGAGTACCGACTGGACAGCGACGGCAGCGGGCAAGTTTCGGAAGAGGAGCTTGCGAAGAAGTTCAGCGAATGCTTCGCGGATTTGCGACAGGGTTACAGTTGCCACGTTTCCTACCGGGGAGAACCATTGGAAGGCGCTACGGTCCGGCTCGTTCCAGAGGCGTTCATGGGGGACATCCCTGAGGCGACCGGCGAAACCGATTTTGATGGTAACTGCAGCGTGGCCACTCCCGATGGTTTAGAAGGCGCCGTCCCGGGAATCTATAAAGTGGAAATCACGCATCCCGAAACAAAGCTTGCCGCCAAGTACAACACGAAAACGAAGTTGACGATCGCTCTAGATCCAACGAACCCGTATGCCACCGAAGGTGTACCAACGTTCAAACTTCGCTGAGCTGACGCGATACGTACGGGCAAGTATCAGTGGGGCGCTGCGCCGCACCTGAATGGTGTTGGTGCAAGTGACGCAGCTCTACCTAATCTTCCAGAGGCGTCGATTGTTTGCTTTGTCAAAATTGATCCACGCCAAACCCTGAGTACACCGTTGTTCTCTTTACTCAGATTCCTTGGTGGTGTTGTCTAGTCATCAATCACGTCGCCGAAACTCTGCGATAGCAGCAAGAAGTCAGTGAAGGCGACCTTTCCGTCTCCGTCGAGATCGCCATGATGCCGCTTTGCCTGTTGCTCACCAAAATTCTGTCTGAGAACTAAGAAGTCAGCAAACTCAACTACTCCGTTCAGATCCACATCACCGGCAAGTGGCTCGCCATACGCGTGTCGGAACGAGTCGCCGTTGACGCCGTCGCCGTTGCCATCGAGGCCGTTGTTGTGCTCATCAAAAACCCCCTGTCCATCGAGCTCCAGCGCGTATCGGTCATACTCTAACTCAACGGCGGACAGATCCCAGGTTGCCGAGTTGGTGGCTGGATCCCATGTCATGGTGGCCAAAGCGGTGTCCACGGTCAGCCCGTGGTTCAATCCAGACTTAATCGCCAAGTCATGCGGCTGCAGACTTGCTCCAACATTGGCGTCAAATCGGAATGTGACCGCTTCAATTGAATGCGGATTCGCGGACTTCGGAGTGATCGCAACATCAATTACTGTTGGGTGCGACGCAACATCCGATTGGATCCGAAATAGCTCTGCTCCAGTCTCAAACGTCCCAAGACGAATGTGAATTCCGTCGCCCTCGGTATCGATGGGAGTCTCAGGAACGGACGTTATGGTGTAGCCCTCGGCAGTCAGTTCTTTGGTGCCCTCCGCAGTGCCATCGGTTTCCAATAGCTTGCCCGGATGATGATCATTCCAAATGACCAACGACGCGTTGTTGTTGTGAAGAAATGGTCGATAGGTCCGCTGCGGAAGGACGCCAACCACTTGCTCAGTGCCCTCGACCGTTCCGTCCGTGGTCCAAAGCTCTTCCTCACGAGGCCCATTTCTGTCGTCGGACAAGACGTAGATCTTCCCGTTAATGTCCATAACTTGGGTTGGATGCGGAATATCTAAGCTGAAGGTGCCTTCTGGAGTGCCATCGGTTCGCCAAAGCATGGAACCAAAGTGCGAGTCGGCATACTCGAAGTAGAGTACGTCCGCCGACAAAAGAAATCGCTTGACGCGCTCATC
>CAYQMZ010000619.1:0-5170 GCA_964418725.1 uncultured Pirellulaceae bacterium | reverse complement strand
GAGGATAAGTGATGAGTGCAACAACACAGGGTTCGGATATCCAACGCATGATCGACTGTCGTTTGGATACGCTTGATCGACTTCTTATCGGAAGCGGCGTATCGCGTGCAGAACGCGTCGATGTCGTGCAATCGGTTGAAGATCAAATTCACGAACTTGTGGACCGAAAATCAAACGGCGAGCCAACCCGTGAAGTTGTGGTCGAAGTTCTGGGAGAACTGGATCCGCCGGAAGCGTACGTCCAGGACTGGTACGGCGTGTCGACTTCCGATACGGGAATTCGGCCGTCTCGCGCGCCCGAACTCGCAGCGACGCCGCGTTATTCGGGACTAGCGATCACGTCGTTTGTGCTGTCTATGATCAGTCTGCTACTGCTCATCTTTTTTCCGCTTGGCAGCCTTGTCGGATTAGCGGCAGCAGTCTGCGCGACCGTCTTCCTGATCCGACGCACGCCACAAAAACATGGTGTTTGGATGGCGGTTGTTGCCCATGGGATCTTCGTCCTGCACGCAATGTCTGGCTTTATGATCGCTTTTCTCGCAGAGTGAGCGGCGAATCGATTCGAATCTCCGGCAGACGACGCTCGCCAACGTTAGAATAGGCGGATTCGAATCGGAGGACATCATGCAACACACACTCCATCGACGTGCAGCAATTCGTATCGGTGGCGCAGGGCTTCTTGGGCTAACGGCACCCAAGTTGATGATGGCCAATGAATTGGCGGGAAAGCAATCTGGTCTTGCGCAGATTCGTCCGAAGGCCAAGTCCGTCATCTTCCTATTCCAATGGGGAGGCCCCAGTCAGTTGGACACGTTCGACATGAAGCCGAACGCTCCCGATACGATTCGCAGCCCCTACAAACCGATTTCGACCAACGTGCCGGGAGTGCAGATCTGCGAGCACTTTCCGAGGTTGGCGCAGCGAATGGACAAGCTGTGTTTCATTCGCACCATGACGCATACGATGAAGAACCATGCGTCCGCCGGCTACTACGCGTTGAGTGGCCACGAGCCACCCAGTGATGATCAGCGACTGCGTGAATCGTTGAGTCTGTATCCAGGTTACGGCAGTGTCATTGATAAGCTGCTGCCGAATCAGTCAGGAATGCCCACGTACGTCTCGTACCCACACGTGATTCGCGATGGCTCCATCGTCCCGGCGCAGGGAGCAAGTTTCCTAGGGAAGCAGCACGATCCGTTTTTCTTTTCCGAAGACCCCAACGCAAAATCGTTCAAGTTACCGGAATTGAGTTTGCCCAGTGGAATCTCGGTCGACCGTTTGGCTCGACGTCGTGAACTGCAGACACTGATCGATCAGCAGACCAGGATTCTCGAGACTTCTGCTGCGGCGAAGGGCTTCGATGAATACTACCAACGAGCGATCTCGATGATCACGACTCCAAACGTGCGGCAAGCGTTTGACCTTGAGTCAGAAGCACCGAATGTGCGCGAGGCGTATGGTCGAACAACCTACGGCCAGAGTTGCCTGCTGGCGAGACGACTTGTTGAGGCTGGTGTGAAATTCGTCACGGTCTACTATTCGCGAAGTATCGGCGGACGGCGAGTGAATGACGGCGGCTGGGATACGCACGGGTTTGACAACAGCCGGATGTACAAAATTATCGATAAGTATCAGCATCCGATGACAGATCAGACTTTGCCGACTCTGTTGGACGATCTCGAAAACCGAGGACTGCTGGACGAAACTTTGGTCGTGTGGATGGGCGAATTCGGCAGAACGCCCAAGATCAACAAGAACGAGAGCCGTGATCACTGGCCGCAGTGCTATACGGCCGTGCTGGCTGGTGGCGGGATTCGCGGCGGTGCGGTTTATGGCACATCGGACGAACATGCGATGTTTCCCGCAGAGCATCCAGTGCGGCCCGATGACCTGGCGGCTACGATCTTCTATTTACTGGGCATCGATCCATCCACGGAAGTGATGGACGTATCAAATCGCCCGCTGGTGATTGCCCAAGGCGACCCAATCATGGACATTATAGGCTAGGCGGACGATGTGACTCGCTGTGCATGTGCGGTGCGTGGAAGGCACGTTGTCCTAGATTTGGTCAAAAAATTGGTCGTGGGATCTGCGTGGCTAGTTTCGCGTCGCGCGGAAATCTGGAGATAGAAATGAACTACAGGAATTTGCTACTCGTTGGTTTGCTTGCTTGCTTCATGCAGTCGACTGTTGCGTATGCACAAGACGCACCGAAAATCAAAGTGCTGATCATCGATGGTCAAAACAATCATGGCGACTGGCCCAAGACCACCGCCATGATGAAGAAGTACTTGGAAGATTCCGGGCGTTTCACCGCAGATGTCGAACGAACCCGTTTCACAGCCAATGGGCAGAAACACTTCCCAAAGTATGCACTCAAGGACGGCAAAGAGTACGTCAACGGCAAGGCAAAGACCGACCCAAATTTCAAGCCAGACTTTTCGAAGTACGACGTAGTCCTTTCGAACTTTGGCTACGGCGCGGCTCCATGGCCAGACGAAACGAAGAGTGCATTCGAGAGTTTCGTTGCGAACGGCGGCGGCTTGGTCGTTGTCCACGCGGCGGACAACTCGTTCGGTCAGTGGGAAGAGTACAACCAGATGATTGGTCTCGGTGGTTGGGGTGGTCGTAACAAGGCAAGCGGTCCCTACGTCTATTTCGAAAACGGAACGATTGTCCGAGACTCGAAAACGGATGGCCCCGGTGGCTCGCACGGCCCGCAGCACGAATTCAATGTCGTTGTGCGTGATGCGAATCACCCCGTTACGGAAGGCATGCCACGCAACTGGCGACACGTAAAAGACGAGCTATACGACTCGCTACGAGGCCCGGCTGAGAACATGCGTGTCCTGGCTACTTCGTATTCCAAGAAGACCAAACGCCATGAGCCAATGATCATGACGATCGACTACAAAGATGGTCGCGTCTTCCACACTCCGATGGGCCACGCGGATTACTCCATGGAATGCGTTGGCTACGTGACGACATTGCTGCGAGGCGTCGAGTGGGCCGCAACCGGAGACGTAACAATCGACATTCCAAAGAACTTTCCTGGGCCAGAAAAGAGCGTTTCTGTCGAATAACTAGAACAGTTCGAAAGTTACTTTTTCGCCGCATTTAGACAATTGCATGAGCACTGGGGCCCGCGGGGCCCCCGAGGCTCCTCGCTGTTTGATGGTAGGCGACCTGCAATATCATGGATGACGAAGCGACTTACATATGTGATGCTTGCGGGGAAGAGATCGTGATTCCGATCGATCTGTCCGCAGGTTCTCAGCAAAGCTACGTCGAGGATTGTCCTGTATGCTGCCGACCGAATGTCGTGCATCTGGAAATCGATGAAGAGGGTGACGTAGCCAGCTGGTCGGAACCTGAAGCACACTAGGAGACGATCGAAACGTCGGCGGTGTCAGATTCAGGCCGACATAGGCAATCAAAACTCACTCGCTAAAGGAACAGAATGGAACTACCAGGCCTGTCACTAAGGAAGCAGCTAGACGAATTCATTGATGGCGTCTGGGGACAGCTTGGCGGAATTTTCTTCTTCGTTGTCGCAATCTGGTTATTCTTCCTCACGGACTACATCCCATATTTGGATTGGCACCGATGGTTCGCGTTGCGTCCGCGGCACCTCACCGGTGCGGTCGGCATCGTGACCATGCCATTCGTGCACGGCAGTTTGGCTCACATCCTTTCCAACACGATTCCGTTAATCATCACGATGATTACCTTGGCAGCCTTGCGTCCCAAAACATGGGGCTGGGTGGTTGGCTTGCTGATCATTGTTTCCGGTGCACTGACCTGGCTAGTGGGTGGTTACAACCAAGCCATCGTCGGCGCTAGCGCCCTAGTGCTGGGGATGGTGACGTTTCTGATCGCCCCAGGGCTGTTCCTGCTGGTTTGGTGGGGCTACCACAAACTGCGCGGCCAGTCGAAGAATTACCCATTCAAGATTCGTCTGATTCCGATCGTGGTATCGGGAGTCGTCGGCTTCTTTTGTCTGGACAATCTCTTCTTCAATTTGGTTCCCGTAATGGCACCGCTTGGTGGAGCCAACGTTTCGTGGCGGGCTCATTGGTGTGGTGCAATTGCCGGTTGCATCGTGGCGTTTCTATTCATCCGTAGCGGTCAGGTGGATGACCTGCCCGAAGAGATGAAAAACACGATTAACGAACTCAGGTCAAAGAAGTCCGTGCTGGAAGATCTCGAGTCGGACCCTAAGAGCCCTTACAAGCCACCGGTCAGCTAGCAGCAAGCACTTCAAGTTACATACATCGCCACGCATGAAATCACTCACTGAGTACCTCACGTTCAACATCCCCGAGCGGATGGACTTCTTGAATATCACGCCCCAGTTGGAAGACTTGGTCCAGCAGAGCGGAGTACAAGAAGGCTTGCTGCTTTGTAACGCCATGCACATCACGGCAAGTGTATTCATCAATGACGATGAACCGGGGCTTCATCGCGACTATAAGAAATGGCTTGAAGAGTTAGCTCCGTTCGATGCCTCGCCTCAGCGTTACCACCATAATCGTACCGGCGAAGACAACGCAGACGCGCATCACAAGCGACAAATCATGGGACGCGAAGTCGTGGTGGCGATTACGAAGGGACGATTGGACTTCGGACCGTGGGAACAAGTGTTCTACGGAGAATTCGATGGCAAACGTCCCAAGCGAGTCTTGGTGAAGGTCATCGGCGAGTAGCCATTGCCGAGTAGCCAACGAACCACGCGAACAATTCTAGTAGTCCGTGAACTGTCCGCTTTGAATGTCTTCGATCATTTTTCGCCCAGCGTACTGCGTCCAAATCTCGAACGCGATTTGAGCGAAACCCAAGAACACAGCAATCACGGAAACAACCAACCCCATGGTTGCGAGGTCGCGATTCTTCGCGGGCATCCCGGCTAGTCCGCATACGATTCCGATGATTCCCAAAAGAACGCTCCAGCCACTCGCAAGACCAATCAAGCAGCCCAGCACACCGACCCCAATACTAATGCCACCGTATCGCTCGCGTGCGGTTTCAGAGATTTGTGCGTTGAGGAACCAGGGAAACACTTGCTGAGCATTCGCAAGGACATCACCAATTCCGGCCGTAGCTGCTCCCAGCCCAGCGGCAGCATCAGAGTTCGCCAGGTTTCGAGGCCGCAGCTTCACAGGGCTTCTTC
>CAYQMZ010000618.1:0-5188 GCA_964418725.1 uncultured Pirellulaceae bacterium | reverse complement strand
CGTCTTTCCTATCGCTGACACTCGCGGGGTACATCGCCTTCTGCGAATCAAGTTGCTGCACCAGCTTCTCTGCCAAAGACAATGCGAGTTCGCGTCGTTCCTGGACCATGTTTGTTCGCTCAAATGGATCGTCTTTCAGGTTGTACAGTTCCCATTCTTCGGACGCGTAGCTGTAGATGATCTTCCAGTTTTCTTGCCGGTAGGTGGAAAAGAGAGTGTTGCGATGACGATGTGGGAAATGAGTCAGGAATTCTTGTGGCCGATGTGGGCCGGGCTTGCCTGTGAAATACGGACTTATGTCGTGACCATCGATAACTGCTTCCTTGGGGATTTCGGCACCCGCAATGCTTAACAACGTCGGCATCATATCCACGCAGGTGACCAGGTCATGCTCAACGGAGTTGGTAGGGATCGCAAATCGTTTCTGCATGGGATGCTGCGGATTCGGCTTAGCCCAGGAAACGATCAGCGGCACTCTCACTCCACCTTCCAAACGTGATCCTTTCTTGTCGCGGTAGGGACCGTTTGCAGACCAAGCACTGCCATTATCTGAAAAGAAGATCACAAGCGTTTCTTCCGCGACACCCAATTGATGGAGCTTCTGAATCATGTCACCCAATGATTTGTCTATGCCCTCGACAAGCGTGGCGAAGGCAAGGGCATGCCCAGTCAGTTGAGGGTAGTTTTCGCTGAATCGTGCGTCCGGATACTGCCACGGAGCATGCACTGCATAGTGGCTCATGTAGGCAAAGAAGTGTTTCTCGGCGTTCACAGCATCTTCGATTGCCCGATTCATCTCCAGGGTGATGGCTTCGGTCAGGAACGTGTCCGTACCGTGGTACTTCTCCAGACCGGGAACGTCCCATACATGGGCGCCCGTGCGATGATTGGCCGAGTAGTTGTATTTCCCCCAGTAGCTGCCAGGACCGCCGCCGCCAAAGCCGGCGATATTGAGATCAAAACCGAGATTGGTCGGGTCGCCCGACGGTGTGTCATCTGGCCCAAAGTGAGCTTTGCCGGCAAACAGCGTTCGATAACCAGCCTTCTTCAGCAGACGCGGCAGCAAAGGCAAAGACCTGTCGATCCCCGTGACACGCCAACCGTCGGGGCTCTTGAGCTTTACTGTCTTCACGAGCCCCGTGTCGATCGATGACTCCTTGGGATGCGTCCACGTAGTGACTCGGTGTCTGGGCGCTGCTTGCCCAGTCATCAAGCTGATGCGAGTCGGCGAACATACCGAGTAGGAATAAGCGTTTGTAAACAGTCGCCCGTTTGCGGCGAGCTTTTCCATATTCGGCGTTCGATACAGATCATTCAACGGGATCTTTTGAGGCTTACCGTCCTTGTAAAGAAAGGGGACGGACGTATCGCCAATTCCCATGTCATCAACCAGGAAGAAGAGAATATTCGGCCGCTCAGCGCCAGAAGCCGTAGCAGTGGCGCCCGCGGTCATACCGCTTATTAGAAGCAAGAGAATCAAGTACCGCATCAATCGGTTTTCCTCGTCGTCGGAATTCACGCAACTTTTTCCAACGCAACAGTGTACCGGTGCTTCATTCAGTCGACCAAGGCAACGACATCAGCCCGACAGAGAAAGCTTGGCCGCACTTCGAGTGATGGTTGAATAGGCGCGGCACTGACTCCCCCTGGGAAATCACTTCTCCACTGCGAAACACTGGCATGGCCAATGACACCGAACGGAAGTGAATGCAGGTTGTTAGAACCACTGAACTGGCGAGTACAAGCACCTAGCGTCGCTTGGTCATTTCCGCGCCGTTCACGCGCAACGAAGCGTTCCATGCGGTTGCGTCGATCTGCACTTTCTGGACAGACTCATCGAGCTGACCAACTGGGACACCATCGATGCTGATCGCGTTTGGCGAAAATGCGAAGATGTGGCCGCCCGCCTCGATTTCCGTAGTGCTACTGACCGTGGAGGCTGAAAACGGACCATTGATTTGCGCAACGATTCCGTTTGGCAGCGTTGCAGTTCCGGAAACGCGTGATGTCATGACTATCGCACCGAGCACAACCAACAGCAAGCAAACGCAAGCCAAGAAGACAGTGGCAAGGGACCTCAAGAGAGAGCGACGCTTTGTTTTAGTTGCCATTTGCCGTCCTCGCATATGTTGGAGCTTTCGCGTTGTGATCCTAGTTAACAAAGCGTCAACGACGATACAACATCACTGATTCATCGTTTCAATCGGTCCGCGTTCTCCTCCTGCAGCTGCTGTCACCAGTGATTCAGACGCTACCCAAGCCGAACTCCGTACCTCAGTGATATCCGAATTTCTTGACGGACGGAATTCTCTCACGGAGGCACGGTGGCACAGAGAAAGCTCCCCAACTGCAACAGATTGGGCACGACGTCATCGGGAAAGACAAGTAGGGAAAGCTGTCTCTCGCCAGTCGACCGTAACCATCTTCAATATGAGGCTCAAATCATCCGGCGATTTACTGCTCCACCCAAGCCGCGGTTGTTAATACCAGTCGACGGCCTTTGGACGAGTCTTCGAGCGGACGAAATTGCAACTGGCCGTTGTCGACCAACCACTCGTAGGTGCCAGGAGCCTCCACGGCCAATTCGCCTGCGACATCGCTGAATCGGATTTTGCTGCCGCTGATGTCGTATTTCGAATCGACGACCTGTACGCCGTTTCGCGACAACGTTACGGATTGCTCTCCGTCAAATTTCAGCTTCCATTGAGCTCCACCAACGTTGCTCAAGAATTCACCAGTAGGAAACTGCGTCGCGTTGTACGACTCAACGACGTTCGATGCCGAGACCGTCCCGTCCACAACCTTCTTTAAGACCGGCTGCCACTTCGCCGCCAGCGCCAACGTTTGACTGAAACGTTGACGAATTTCTGGCACTTGCATGCCGCGAACGTCAACGGGAACCGACATGCGAAAATAGGCCACGTTGGCATCGTGATTGATCCCAAGCCCCGGAAAAGGCATCGCATGATTCAGACGCAGCATTGCATGCTCCACCTCTCGCAGTCGATCATTGGGGACTTGCATAGTCATGGGCTGGATAAAATGCACGATCTGCTGATTGCTGTCCCATCGAATGACCAGCACACTGTCGATCTCGCCCTTTTCTGTTGGTATTAGGACCGCCTGCTCCGCCATCTGAGTTTGGTGTGTAACGCCATCGCGGTTTAGTAGCTCAACAAGTCCGGCAAAGTCGGTCACGTTGGAGCCGCTGTCTTTCTCCATCGACGTGCCCGTAGCGGGCGTTTCCGCGCAAACGGTGTGCGGCATCAGTAGGGACAAAAACACGACAAACAAAGTGATTGAGGCAACTTTCATTGTGATTCCAATTCTTGTTGGTGGGGGTAATAGGCTCTTCGTTGACAGCTAAGCCGAAACCAGTCTCCTCGTGGCCAAGAAAATTTCGCACTTTGGCCGAGTCTACGAATGGCGAAATAGGAGGAGATTTGGCAGCAGAGGATCGACTCGCTTAGAATGCCGCCGATCTCAACTGGGGAAGAACAATGAATAGACGATCTGCATTTACGTTAGTCGAGTTACTGGTTGTGATCGCGATCATTGCGATGCTCGTAACCATGTTGCTTCCAGCGGTACAAGCAGCGCGTGAGGCTGCACGACGCACACAATGCATCAACAATCTCAAACAGCTCGGACTGGCGTGGCTGAATCATGAGTCGGCTCATCAACACTTGCCGTCCGGTGGTTGGGGCTGGACCTGGATTGGTGAGCCCGAACGCGGTTTCGGCGAAGACCAACCCGGCGGCTGGGTCTACAACGTTTTGCCGTTCCTAGAGGAAGACGCCCTACACGGTAACGCTCGGGGCTTGACGGGAGATGCCCGAAAGGCGGCGCTCACACAGACAATCCAGACGCCTCTTGGGATGCTGCATTGCCCGAGCAAGCGTGAGGCGGTTCTGTCTCGCGTGACTGGTCCAGTGACTAACGGAAACCCTGTGCAAATGGCCAACAAAACGGACTACGCGACCTGCGTTGGCGATGCCCCGTTCAGCGATTGGAGTAACTTCCCACGCGACGAAGCCCAGGCCGAGAACTATCGATGGATCACTCACACCGGACACAACGGGGTCTGCTACCAAATCAGCAAAGTTCGCATCGGTCAAATCTCTGACGGGACGACGAACACTTACATGGTGGGCGAGAAAGCACTCGACCCGCAACGTTACATGGACGGATCGGACTGGGGCGACAACGAATTCCTGCTGGGTGGATACAATCGCGACTTCGCACGGACCGTCGCACTGCCGGCCGCCCGTGATCAGATTGGAGTCCGCATGGATTTTCAATTCGGCAGCGTCCATCAATCGGGCTGGCACATGTGCACGGTGGATGGCTCGGTTCGTCAGCTTTCTTACGGTATGGAACGTGACGTTCACCGTGCATACGGCGTTCGAAACGATGGACAGGCCGTTCGCGAGTCTCAGTGAACTCGTCCAGCCACGTTGGAGTCAACCAATGAATCTTGCAATACAACGCGTACGGGATCATTCCCAAGCCTCCGTTTTCTGCCTGTTTTTTCCCCTGGCGATATTGGCACTGGCAGGCTGCAACGGTGCGCTACCGGCAGTTAAACCACCTGCCATTGATGCGACGACTGCAGCGAAAGGTGCGCTGGCAGAATTCGACGCGGACGGTAACGGGACCATCGAAAAAGCCGAAGCCTGCTTGGGCATATCCAGTCAGTGGGATCGCTATGACGAAGACGGCGACGGCAGCATCAGTGGCGAGGAACTGGCAGCTCGATTTCAAAAGTGGACAGCCGGCGATACCGGCATGATGAACCTGCGTATTCAATTGACATATCGAGGCCAACCATTGCCCGATGCCGAAGTGGCCATGACACCCTTTGACTTCCTCGGCGAAAAAGTACTAGCTTCCGAAGGTACCACCGACCGATACGGTTACGCGTTCATGGCGATTCCGAAAGAGAACCTCCCGAAAACGCAGCAGACGAACTTCGGAATGCAAGTTGGGTTGTACGAGGTCGCAGTCACCCATCCGGACATAGCGATCCCCGCCAAATACAATACAGCCACTGAGCTATCAGTCGACTTGTCACCGAACGAGGCAAACACGGGTGTGAGCTTTAAGCTTCGCTAGGCAGCCACGAGTCCACGGCTTGTCATTACCCACAAGTACGTCGATTGATGGCTTCCTCACTTCACCCTCCCAC
>CAYQMZ010000617.1:0-5190 GCA_964418725.1 uncultured Pirellulaceae bacterium | reverse complement strand
GAAGGTCAGGGTAGGACAAGACCATTCGCCCCAATCCGACAGAGTCAATCCAGCCTTTTCGGACAACAGCTTGGGCTACGTGTGGCAAATAGTCCTGAAGATAAGTGTATCCAGTGCCAACCAACGGCAGATCGGGGACCGCTTCCTTACAAGCCCTCGCCGTTTGGATTTGTCTCGCAACACCCACCAGAGGGTCTTCCGGCGGCTTATAACCATAACTGGGTGGGAAGATCGACGGTCGCATAAGGTGTGGGTTGTAGTAAGGACTGGCACACGACAAGTTGACGGATGCAACGTTGCGTTCTTTAAGTAGCTCCAACAACTGAATCGGCTCGGTAAGGTCGATGCTCATCGGGTCGTTTTTGTCTAAGCCGAATCCGAACTCGTACGGCAGCAGCGATTGATAGTCCATCGGCTTGCCGGGTTCGCGACTGGTTACGAACGGCGGTGTATCGAAGATGCTCAACCGCACCATGATGACTAGATCGGGGACCTCACTTTGAATTGCGCGTATGATGGAGAGGAGCAGATTGGTCCGCCCCGCGAAGTCGCCACCGTATCTCCCTGGTCGACTGCGAGCACTCAGAAACTCGTGCAACAGATAGCCGTGACAGGCTTTGACGTCGACAAACTGATATCCCACTTCTTGCGCAGTCTTGGCCGCTGCCACGTAACTTTCGATCAGACCGTCCAACTCATCGTCCGTCCAAACAATTGATTGGTCATTTGGATCGATGCCGAATTTCTCATCAAGCAACGGATGGTGATAGGCGATACGCGGCTCGAGAGCTTTACTATTCGGCCGACAGAATCGACCGGAATGCGTCAGCTGCAACCCAACTACTAGGTCATCTGTCGTGGAAAAGTTTTCTTTGTGAGCATCCGTAAGTTCGTTGAGTAACTGCTCAAGTCCCTGTTTGTTTTCAGGCATGCCGAGCGTCTGGCTCGGGTTGGCTCGACCATCTCGCTGCACCGCAGCTGCCTCGCCGCCCCAAATAAACTTGGCACCAGATAGGCCAAAGTTCCGCCATCGACGCAACGTGTGTTCCGTTGGCGAACCGTCCGTATTCGCGTCCCAACCTTCCATCGGATGGATGCACCACCGGTTGCCTGACGTCAGCGGTCCTAGTTGAAGCGGAGCGGCCATCGGCGAGCCAGCCTCAGCCGACAGAACCTCATCATCGAGAGGAATATCGAGGTCGAGCTCTTTTAAGCGTTCACGAAGCGCAGAGACAGACTTCAGTTGCGCAACCTTGACATAGCGATCAGACATGATGGTGGCTCACCTAGTGGGGAAACCACCAACATATCGCTTTCAGATAAACCGGCAACGGTGCTAATGTGCTGCGGACGCGGTAGAGAATAGAATCCCGTGGATCGGATTCATGTAGCTAGACAGGTTTGTGGCACACCGCTGCACAGCAGGGAAGTGTGCCACTTCCATTACATGGAGATGGTCGTTCCAGTCAGTGCCGGAAATCTACTGCTCGACAGCTTGCTCAGCGGCAAGCAGTCGGTTGTCATTGATCCAGTCTTCGCGTGTATAGATCATGACCGAGGTATCCGTCTCACGAACCTCGATGCGATTCAAGGTGAACCCGAGTTCCGTGATTTCGGTGAACAGCATGTGTGACAGATTTTCGACGGACGTTGGCATCACGAAACGCTTCATGCGGAACTTTTCACCAGTGCGTCGCTCGTGTTCGCAAAGCGTTTCGTACAGCGTGTCGTTGATGTTGATTAAGATGCCGTGATCGTACTGCTCTTTCAGAAGCGGCTCGATCTTTGCGTCGAAGTCGCCAAACAACGTCGAGATCGATCCTTCACGCTCGACCTCAAAGAAACAAACCAAGCCATAGCGATGGCCATGCAGGTTACTGCACTTGTCCTTCAGTTCTTCATTCCGGTGTGCGGCGTAGAACTTGTACTCTTTGCGAATAATCATGTCGGAACTCGCATATGGCTATTGGCGACAGTGGCCATTGTGGCCTACTTGCTGTTGATTAAGGATAGCACTTCCTGACGGCTAGCCTGATTTGTGCGGAAAACTCCGCGTAAAGCACTGGTAACTGTCTTGCTTCCCTGCTTGCGAATACCGCGAATCGACATACACGAGTGCTCGGCTTCGCAAACCACAGCAACACCCGCCGAGCTCAATTCAGTCTCGATCAGTTCAGCGATTTGGTGAGTGAGGCGCTCTTGCAGCTGAGGCCGACGGGCCACCTCATCAACAACACGTGCGATTTTGCTCAGACCAGTGACCTTCCCTTTCGGGATGTACGCGACGTGGGCAATCCCATTGAAAGGCAGCAAGTGATGCTCGCACATACTGTTAAAGGAGATGTCTCGAATCAGCACCATCTCGTCGTACGATTCCGGGAACGTCACTTTCAGGTGACGAGCCGGATCGCTACGCAATCCGGCAAACATTTCCGCGTACATCTTCGCGACACGACGTGGAGTTTCGACAATCCCGGGACGGCGAGGATCTTCGCCGACTGCACGCAAGATTTGTCGGACCGCATCCTCGATTGCTGGCAGGTCGACTTCGCCCGGAAGCATGGGCGCCGTAGATCGTGCCTTAGCCTCCAAAATGGTGGTCGATTCGGAGGAAGTACAGGTAGGGCAATCGTCGGATTCAGAATACACGCTCGTGTCTCCATTAAGCTGCGGGAACATCCAATCGCTTTATAGGAGCCGGGTTTGGAAAGGCAAGTGCGCGGTTTTGGGACCTTTCCAGATCGGAATTCGAATGCATGTATTGGCAGGCCCTACCCAGCAAGCTCGTGCTGTACGGGAAAGCCCGTCGTGATTGGCCAAACAGACGATCAACTATCGTCATTCCATCGAATCGGGTCTGCGCAGCTACGGCAACTGCTTAACGAAGCCCAAATCCTTAAGCCGACCGAAGCACTACGACGTGAAAGCGATCCAAAGAAGTATGCCAATCCATACCAGGAACAAGGTCGCGGTGATGGCCAAGAAGGTGACGTTTTTCTTGGGTGGGTTCGTGGGCTCCAAGCCAACCAATGGCATTGCTTCGGGGCCGCTTTCGTCGCGAGGACTGGATGGCGAAGCATTGTGGGAGTGAATCGACTTCTGCCGATCGGCAGTGGATTTCCGTTGTCGCTTGCTCATGCTTTGCATCCCTGCACGCACATTACGTAACACGAGCCGGCGGGCTCAGTCGTTGGCCGCTCGTTTAGAATTCGATTTCATCCACTTTGGTGAATTTGAATTCTTGGTTCAGCCCGGTCTCGAAATCGAATACGCCGTCGAAGTCTTCACGTCGATCGTGCTCCGACTTTTTCATCAGGTCGACTTCGATCAAGTTGTAGACGATCTCGCCGAAGTCACCTGTACCTTTGATGCCCCAGCTTTCGAGCACTGTCTTGGCCATCAAGCCGTACTGATCAAGTGCGTATTGCCGACTTGCTTCGCATAACTGTTGGCCAGTCAAATGACGCTCGGCTTGCGTGTCTCCGCCAGGGACCGGTTCTGCGACTCCCATCCCCATAACTTCTTGAGCAAACGAAAGTGCTTCGCGAACGAATTGGTAAGCTTCGATCTTGTACCGAGGATCGTTGCGTAGCACTTGGAATATCGGGTGAGGATGTGGAAAATCAGACATCGTGATTTTTGTTGTTTCTTTCCGAACCGCCATCAGTCTTTTCGCTCTTCTTGTCTCGGCCTCGGCGCCTTGCAGGGGCTCCCTTACCTCGCTTCAAGACGGTCAAAACTTCATCAGCATTAATGAGCACGCGTCGTCCATCTTCCATGGATACTAGTAGTTGACTTGCTAGGATCGATTGATTCAAGACGTGGGCCCGACCATTTCCGGTAACAATATCGGAACCTATCGGTGGCAGCTCCTTTTGCATGTCCAAGTACGTATCGTACTCGTAACGCAAACAACACTTCAGTCGACCACACCGTCCAGAGATCTTTGTGGGATCAAGTGTGGCCTTTTGAATCTTAGCCATCTTCATCGACACTGGCGGCATCGCCGACAGGTGTGTGTTGCAGCAAACAGGTTTGCCACAATCACCAAAGTCTGCAAGCAATCGTGCTTCGTCGCGCACACCAATCTGGCGCATTTCGATTCGCGTTTGAAACTCAGCTGCAAGTTGCTTTACGAGTTGACGGAAATCAACACGCTCTTCGGCAAGATAGTAAACGACGATTCGTTCACCACCGAAGATGTGCTCGATATCAACCAACTGCATGTCGAGTCCGAGCTTTTGAACGTAGCGTTCGCACGTCTTAAACTCGTCACGACTTTGTGACTGAATATGATCGAGTTCGTTCTCATCCTGATCCGTCATCAGACGCACGATTTGTCCGTTGTCTGGATTTCGGATTTGCTCGATAGCGTCCGGCGTCGCCTCACAGAGGACTTCGCCAGTTTCAAGACCGCGACTCGTTCGAGCAATCACTTTGGAACCACGGCCCACGATTTCCTTGTTGCGTGCCGCGAATACCCCCAAGGAACGCATTGCACCGTATCGCACGATGAATTTTGGCATGCGCCCATCCCTCAGTAAGAGTGTTCCTAACTCTCTGAGTATAGGGATTCGTCGAAATATCGAAAAGCATACGTGCGTTTCGCGTAGATTCCCGCAGAGACGGCCATGTCTTGCTTACTTTGCGGAACGACTACCGCTTACACTTCGATGCATGCATGTCGCAAGCATTATGTGCTTTGCGAAGCAGCCGCAACAAATGCGGTCACCAACGGATGCGGCCGCGACGCGGTGGAAAGAGATTGCGGTACGTAGAGCGTGCCGAAAAAGAAGCGATGCGAGGGCAACTCCACAGCGCGGATTTCGCCCGAATCATCCGAGGCCACAGTTTGCAACGGTCCGGACTGCAGCCGCTGGACATGCTTTGGATTTACACCGAAGTTGCAGTAGTAACGTTCTGTTGCGGAGGTCTCTCCATAGATCTCAGACAGCCGCGAACCTGCTCGTACCGCTAGTCGCATCTCCCGGCCAACTAACGAGCATTCCAACCGTGATACGATCAGGCGATCGGATTCATGAGGCTCATCCGACGCGAGATCCATGTATTCCCCATGCGTTGCTTCGTCCATCCCCAGGACGTTACGAGCATACTCGAGCACCAAGTGTTGAAAGCCTCCGCAGGTTCCCAAGAACGCCACGTCTTCTTCTCTCGCATAGCGAATCGCCG
>CAYQMZ010000616.1:2595-5200 GCA_964418725.1 uncultured Pirellulaceae bacterium | reverse complement strand
CGACAAAACGACATTCAGCAGGAACGCTGCGACGGACAAGAATATCGTGGGCACAATCGACGCCATGCCCTTTAGCTGTTGGATTTCGTCCGACAGATAGCGGTGTGAAGTTTGTTGTTCGCGGTCGAACGCACCTGTACCACCGAACGGTTCAGTCAGAAGGTCGAATTGCCGGATGACTTCTTCGGTGCTTCCGCCTCGCATCACGGTTGCCGTGATGTCGTTGAACGCACCGTCCATATCAAAAGCTGCGGCGAGCTGTGTTTGACCCATCCAGAATACGCCGAAACGTTTCGCGTCCGGCAGCAGTTCTCCCGGTTTGAATTGCAGGATGTATTCGGGAGACAGTGCGATGCCAACAATCGTCAGGGCTTGTTTTCGACCGTTGATAATGGCCGTAATCTGATCACCGGGGACCAAGTTGTGCTCGATGGCAAAGGACTCGCCGACTAAAACTTCGCCGCTTCTTGCCGGATCGATGTAGCGTCCTCGCCGGAGATAGATGTCGTTCAGTCCAGGCGTTTTTCTGTCTGGGATTGAGATCAATCTACCGATTGCGGGTTCTTCCAGTCCTTCAACGTCCAGCGTGACGTCCATAACGATCCGCGATTGGATTTGAGCAACCCCGGGAATCTCTTGCAGGCGAGCGACCAGTGTCTCTGGGGCTCGTTTCAAATGCGCGAACACATGCGCAAAGCGGTAGCGTTCGTAGTACGCCGAACGAGTATTCTGCAGCGAGCTGAGTGTGCTCAGGGACATGACGAAGGTGGCCACTCCGCATGCAATCACTGCGGTGATCGCGACGGCCTGCCCTTTCATGTTCCAAAGATCGCGGACCATTTTGCGATCGAGTGCACTGATCATGTCACCAACTCAGCTCGGAGGCTACTTTTCGTTGCGAGTTCCGCGTGACTTCTTTAACTCTTCCATCCGCCAGTTGGATCACGCGGTGAGCCATATCGGCGATGGCAGCGTTGTGCGTGATGACGGCTGTTGTGGTGCCGAGCTCGCGGTTGATCCGTTCGATGACTTCAAGAACTACGATGCCGGTGTTGATGTCTAGGGCACCTGTTGGTTCATCGCAAAGCAGAACTTCGGGCCGTTTCGCAATGGCTCGAGCAATCGCCACTCGTTGCTGTTCACCGCCGGATAGTTGTGCAGGAAAATGGTCCATGCGGTCTGCCAAATCCACCATGGCGAGTGCATCTTCCGGCTTCATCGGATTTCGCGAGATTTCCGTGATTAGCGAAACGTTCTCTCGAGCCGTCAAGCTGGGTATCAGGTTGTAGAACTGAAAGACGAAGCCGACATGCTCGCGTCGATACTTCGTCAACGCTGCGTCATTGAACGCCGTGATTTCGTTGTCCTCGTATCGAACCACGCCGTCGGTTGGAACATCCAGGCCGCCCAGGATGTTTAACAGGGTCGATTTTCCACTGCCAGATGGCCCCAGCAGGACAACGAACTCGCCTGCGTAAAGCTGCAGGTCGATGCCTCGTAGAGCTTGGACCTGAACTTCCCCCATGTCGTAAGTTTTGGACACGTTCGTAGCGGAGAAGACGGGATCGGCGGCAACGTCATTCATGGGACAAGTTGGGCCTTGGATTTGAAGCACAGGCACGCATTAAATTGGACCACAATTTTCTCTGCAAGGTTCACCGAGATTTGACTGGGCGGGGACAGCGTGACAACCTGATGACTTTCCGTCCATGGATTACTGGCATAGCTACCAAGTTTCGCTTGAGTATATAGTTGGTAAAGGCCCCGCAAGAAAATTTCGTTGATCGGTAAGTAGCAATTCATGAGCGAAGCTGCCAGCAACACGTTGTTCGAGAAGGTATCCCTTTGGATTGGAACCGGACTGGGGTTTGGCTTTTCACCGAAGGCACCCGGAACCGTCGGAGCGATCTGGGGAATTCCGCTGGCAATGCTGGTGATGCGAATACCAAGCGTGATTGGGCAAGTGGTGGCAATTGCTGTCCTATATCTGGTTGGAATCCCGATCTGCACATCTGCCGCACAGACGCTAGGCAAAAAAGATCCTGGCGAAGTTGTCTGGGACGAGATCGCTACGGTACCAATTGTCTTTCTGTTCGTTGATCCACGATTGATGGGGCGGTGGGAGATTCTTGTGCTGGGTTTCGTTTTGCATCGAATCTTCGATATTTCGAAACCGCCGCCGGTTCGGCAGCTTGAAAAACTGCCCGATGGGTTGGGCATCATGACCGATGACGTGGCGGCCGGAGTCTATGGTTGTTTGGCAATGCATCTGATCCTACGGCTGGTGCCGTGGTTCACTCGTTGAAGCCAGTGTGGAAGTCGGCTAGGCTGCGCTCAGGCCTATGAACGACGAGAGGGAATTCGCAGCTGCGAACCTGCAATTGGGTACGGACCGGCGGGTCCAACTAAGTTGAAAGTGGAGTAACGATGGCTGCGGAAATTTTAGACGGTAAAGCGATCGCCAAGCAGATTCGCGATGAGTTGGCACTCGAGGTCGCGGAGTTCATTCAAAACAATGGCCGGGTTCCTAAGTTGGCCGCCGTGCTGGTGGGCGAAGATCCAGCCAGCCAGGTTTACGTGCGGAATAAGGAACGGGCTTGTGGCA
>CAYQMZ010000616.1:0-2585 GCA_964418725.1 uncultured Pirellulaceae bacterium | reverse complement strand
GTGCTGCATCGCATGCCCGCGGAAACGACGCAAGAAGAGTTGCTGGAACTGATCGCGAAGTTGAACAAGGACGACTCCGTAAGCGGAATCCTCGTGCAGCTTCCGCTTCCAAAACAGATTAGCGAACAAAAAATCTTGGATGCCATTAGTGCGTGGAAGGACGTGGACGCGTTTCATCCAGAGAATGTCGGTCGTATGTCGCAAGGCCGACCGAGATTCTTGCCATGCACTCCCCACGGAGTTCAGCAGTTGCTGCATCGGTACAAGATCGAAACGACCGGCAAGCACGTGGTTGTGATCGGTCGCAGTGAAATCGTCGGCAAGCCAATCGCCAGCATGTTGGCTCAAAAAGAATCCGGAATGGGGCCGACGGCAGCGAATGCCACTGTCACCATTTGTCATAGTCGAACGACGGATCTAGCTGCCGTCACGAAGCAAGCCGACGTACTGATCGCTGCGATTGGCCGCGCCAACTTCGTAACGGCTGACATGGTCAAACCCGGAGCCGTTGTTGTTGACGTCGGCATCAATCGAACCGACGATGGCTTGGTCGGCGACGTAGATTTCGAGGCCGTTCGAGAGGTTGCCAGCTACATCACACCCGTACCGGGCGGTGTTGGGCCGTTGACGATCGCAATGCTGTTGCGAAATACACTCACCGCGTGCGCACTTCAGATTTAAGGCTCGATGACGGTGCATTGGCAGAGTCGCGCAGGCCTTTGTCCGTCAATTCAGGGGTTGCCATGTCTCGAACGATTGGGCTGATACTTGTACTTTCGGTTTATTTGACGAACTTGGCGTGGCCGAAGCAGGCTGCGAGCTCCGAAGAGCGTCCCAACTTTCTCATCGTACTATGCGACGATCTTGGTTGGTCGGATGTCGGCTGCTACGGCAGTGAAATTGAGACGCCGAACATCGATCGATTGGCCGCGAACGGCGTACGTTTCACGCAGGCCTACAACACTTGTCGGTGTTGTCCTTCCCGGGCGTCATTGTTGACGGGCCTTTGGTCTCATCAGGCTGGAATCGGGATGATGGTCTATCGAGACAATGGACCAGGGTATGCGGGAAACCTTGCAGAGAATTGTGCCACCTTCGCGGATGCGTTGGGGGCGGTCGGTTATCAAACGATGATGGTTGGCAAGTGGCATGTTGGCCACCGCGATGAGCGAGCTCGACCGGAAAAGCATGGCTGGCAGAAATTCACGGGAGTCTACAGCCATATCGATAGCTACTGGAATCTGCTGCCCGGCTCGCCCATTCATCGCGACGGTGTGGAGTGGATTCCTGCCGGCCGTGAACCGAAGAATCCGTATCGACCAGACGAAGACTTCTACACGACAGACTTTTTCACCGATGCGGCCATCGACTACATCGATCAGGCCCCGCAAAGTGCGAAGCCATTCGTGCTTCATCTTTGCTACAACGTTCCGCATTTTCCATTGGAGACACCGGACGAACTGATCAAGAAATACCAGGGTCGCTACTTGGCGGGCTGGGATGAACTCACGAAGAAGAAGGTGGCTCGGCAGAAGGCGATGGGCTTGATCGATGATCGCTCGTCGTTCAAACGTAACCACAGCTTTGCCAACGTACAGATTTCAAGTGATATCCGTCAGCGATTTGGAATGCCGATGGGGAACATTCCCAGATGGGATCGCCTTGGTGAGACTGCTCATCGTGAACTTGATTTTCGCCGAGCCATGTATGCGGGACAGGTCGACAACTTGGATCAAAATGTTGGGCGAATTGTCGAGCACCTGCGGTCCGCAGAGTTGCTGGACAATACGGTGATTTTGTTTTTATCCGACAATGGATGTAGTGGCGAGACCGGCGACTTCGGGATGAATTGGGGCAACTATCTGGAGTCAAACTACGACGAGTGGAAGAAGGCCAGTGGCTGGAGCATCTCGCAGGGAGCATGCTGGGCCGCATATTCCAATGCTCCGTTTCGGATGTACAAGAAGTTCGTTCACGAAGGTGGGATTGCCACGCCCTTGATCGCTCATTGGCCCAAAGGGATCTCAGGTCCGGGGCGAATTGAACGTGATCCCGTCGTGCATATTGTGGACGTATTCCCAACACTGTTGGAACTCTCTGGAGCCACTCAGCCTAAGCAACGGAATGGCCAGGCTTGTCCTCCGCTGGTGGGAGAGAGTTTTGCCAAGTATCTCACGAACCCAGACGCCGACACGGACCAGCGAACTCTTTACTGGCAGCACGAAAACCACAGTGCGATTCGCGATGGTGACTGGAAGTTGGTCACCTTCAATGACCGGCGGGACGATGGATGGGAACTGTATCGACTTCGTGGTGGCGCAAAGTCAGACCGAGGCGAGACACGAGAACTATCGCAGGAGCACCCCGAACGGGCGGCGAAGATGAAGGCGAAATGGACGGCGTGGGCGAAGTCAGTCAACGCCTTGCCATATCCTGAGTCGCGTTAGATGCGTTCGATAAGTAAGTGTCTCCTTTGCTCTGCAAAGGCCCTTCACTCTCGCTCCGGGAGACCCTCTCATCTGGCTAGGAGTGGGTGAAGTAAATCGGACAGACATTCTTCGCACGGCCCATAGACGCGTTTTCGT
>CAYQMZ010000615.1:0-5200 GCA_964418725.1 uncultured Pirellulaceae bacterium | reverse complement strand
GATGCCCATGACGTTGTAACCCGGTACACATTTTTCGCCACCAAAGTAGGTCATCGTTAGAATCGAACCGCCGTCGACGATGATATCTTTCGCGGCGTTAGCAACGGCAAGCAGGCTGTAGGCACTGATCTCCATCGCCATTTTGAAACCTTCACGACTGGTTTCGATGGTGTCTTTTTGAAGGTCCGATCGATCTGCGAACGCAATGGAGTGCAGCAAGAAATCAAGTTGCCCGAATTCTTCCTTGGCGCGGCCCATGACCTGCGCGATTTGTTCGTCGTCTTGAACATTCAGCGGGATCAGAAACTTGGCTTGTGGGTTGTCTTCCCCAATGCACTTCTCAACGCGACGACGATTCTTTTTCTTTTCGTCATCCGGTCGATCGGGAAGATGAGTAAAGCCGCAAACGCCTCCCTCAGCCATGATCTTCTGTGCAATTGCCCAAGCGATCGAGCGGTCGTTGGCGACCCCTAGAATCAGTCCCTTTTTACCGGTAAATAGCGCCATCGGCTGTGTGCCTCGTCTGCAATTCAAGAATCAAGTTGTGTAATCAACAGGATATCGGTCAATAACCTGTGTTGTCTATCGGAAACGGATGACTAAGGTGTCCTAGAGTGCCGGCATTTCGTCGACGACTCTGCAAGAACTCTTTTTCGCCGATCACGGCTGTGTTTTTGAGGTTGTAATGTCTGCATCGCAGATGCTTGGGCGGATATCCGCCACATCGATTTCTCAGCAGTTAGCCACCGAGTTATTGGTGGACATCAGCCAAACCTCGTCCGCCGGCCAATTTTTGGAGGTCGCGCTGCCGAAGGTAATCCGTGCTATCGACGCCAGTGCCGCCGCCATCTTTCGACCTGATTTGGGTCAATGGAAGCAACGCTTTGCGACCTCGTCGTTCGAAGGCCTGGATACCACAATCTTGGCGGATGCTGTCGACAATGATCAACCCGTCTTGCAAGGCAATTGGGGCGTTGCACCGTTGGTAAACCGGTCCGATCGTGGGGATTGTCTGGCTGTTAAGTTCAAGTCGCCGTCAACAGACAAGGCGTTGCTTGACTCTGTGGCTGCTCTGGTCGGAGTTGGCTTGGAGAATGTGCACGCTCGACAGAGCGATGTTCGCCGAGTCCGTCGCTTGGAAGCGATCTTGGAAATTGCCGGCCAGTGGAACCAAAACTTGGAAATGGATCCGCTGTTGCTGCAGATGGCAGAGACATCCACTCGTCTTCTGGATAGTGAGCGGGCCAGCATCTTTTTGTGGGACCGGACCAATCGAATTTTGATCGGTCGTCCTGCGTTGGGCGTTGAGAACGATGAGCTGAGGATTTCCGATAGTTCGGGAATCGTTGGCGAGGTTGTGCAGAGCGGCGAGTTGCGTCGCGTGGATGAGGCGGAAGAATCCGCTATCTCTCGTGAAGTGGATAAGCAACTTGGTTTCCACACGCGGAATCTGTTGTGTGTTCCACTTCGAAGCGCGAACGGCAAAGTGCTTGGCGCGTTTGAGATGATCAACAAACGTGAAGGCAACTTCACGAAAGAAGATGAAGTGGGGCTGGTGGAACTCGCTAGTCACGCTGCGATTGCTCTGGAAAATACGCAGCACTTCCAGCAGGTGCTAGACAGCAAAAAGCAAATCGCCCAACAGGCTGCTGATCAAGTTCAGATGATCGGCGAGTCGGTTGCGATTGAACAATTGAGAAACACAGTTCGTCGCGTTGCCGATACTGATCTGGCTTTACTGGTACTCGGCGAGAACGGTACCGGTAAAGAAGTGGTCAGCCAGATGGTCCACTATCTCAGTCCTCGGCGAAATGAACCGTTCATCGCAGTCAACTGTGCAGCGTTGACGGAGACACTTCTGGAAAGTGAATTATTCGGTCACGAGAAGGGGGCGTTTACAGACGCGCACGAAGCTCGACAGGGCAAGTTTGAACTCGCTTCCGGCGGCACGCTGTTCTTAGACGAGATCGGGGATCTTAGCCTGGCCGGCCAGGCTAAATTGCTTCGCGTCTTGGAAGAAAAGGTGGTGGTACGTGTTGGCGGTTCGATTCCAATTCCCACCGATGCTCGCGTGATTGCGGCGACCAACCAAAACCTAGCCGAAATGGTGAAGAACAAGCAGTTTCGTGAGGATCTGTTCTTCCGTCTCAACGTCGTTACGCTCGAGTTACCGCCTCTTCGCGACCGAGTCGACGACATTATGCTGCTCGCAAAGCACTTCCTAAGTGACTTCGCAACTAAGGCACGACGAACTGTCCCGCAGTTCACTCCCGAGGCAGTTACGCGGATGCGTCAACATCCGTGGCCGGGTAATGTTCGTGAGCTTCGCAACCTGATGGAACGCTTGGCGTACCTGACACAGGGCGACACGGTTGATGCTGAAGACTTGGCGTTCATCCTTTCGCCCGACCGGGACTCGGCGGCTGCGATTTCGATGGATCTTAGCCTGACGGACGCCACGAAACAGTTCCAAACCGACTACATTCGGAAGCACATTGAAGCGGCCGGTGGAAATATGAGCGACGCCGCACGCCGAATGGGCCTGCATCGCTCCAACCTGTATCGCAAGATGCGACAGCTTGAAATGAACGTCGCCGACGAGAAGCGGTAAGTTCCCGGCACCTGCTCCAAAAGGAGTCTGTTGGGAAGACGAAGCTCACGACCGGGCGCTTTTGCCCGTTACCAAGGGTGCGTCATTTCCCACGTCGAGTACTGGCGAAACGCTGATCGAGCGGGCCGAGCGCTACGGTGAGAGCGATATCGGTAGTTTGATCGCGAGTACCCGTACGACTGCCAGCGCGTTGCACGGGAAGGTGAGTTGTAGCTGGCGTGGACTGTTGTGGGAGTTGCATAGTCGGAACGCGCTTGTGCCGCTCCGACATCTGCTTGGCTGCCTTGCGCGGAAGCAACATGGGTGTTGGTGAAACTCGAAACCGTCTGTTCGATCGTCGTGGTGGCAGCGGTTGGCTGTTGTTGGGAATCAGTTGCGGCTGGCTCTAGCCCCTGAACCGTTTGAGCCGAACTATTGAAGGTAATGGACGTTGGTGCGGTCGTTGTGGTCACGTGCGGAGTCTGAACTCGCGTTTCTCGGCTAGCGAGGTAGTTACGACCCGACTTGACTTGTTGGAACACGTAGCGGAGCTGTGCGCGGTAGTCGTTCGGAGCGACCTGCTTCGCGTTGTGCTTGATTTGAACCACAGCCAATCGTGGCAACGCATTGGTTTGGAAATTCTTGACGACACGGTAGTAACCAAGTTGCCGCCGCACCTGATTCGCTTGACGCAAACCATCTTTGGGCCATTGGGTTTGAGCTCGGCTGCGAACTCGTTCGGCGACAGCGGCCGGTATTTCAAAGCCAGTCTTTTTCGTTTTTGTATTGTTGGGCGCGTTCGACGCTGGCTTGGCTATGGTGCCCGATTTGACGCCGAGGAATTCTTTGGCCGCTGTCATGATGTAGTGCAGCTGCATTTCCCGGCTATTGGGATACTTTTCATGAGCCGTCTGCTTCATCTTGAACAGGATGTCTTCAGGAATACTCGCCGACGTTAACGTCTTTTGCTTTGGGGGCGGTTGAAGCTGCCGGTCAATGTTCAAGACATATTCTTGGTCTGACTCGCTGAGAGCCTCGCGAGGAATCTCGTATTCGCGTCCATTCATGTCCACCATCAGAGCCGTTTCCAGGTCGTCGCTCATGCTGATGAATTCAGCCTGAAAGGTGCGCGTGCCGGTCACGTCAGTCCATTCCTTCGCCTCGATGGCGCTGGGGATTAGTGAGAACAGTAGGCCGATGCATGCAACTGCGGATTTCTTCATGGAACGGTTCCCGCCCGAATCATTTGCTGTTTTAGACATGTATGCAAAAGTCTAAGACGATTTTTGGCCTCCGGGCGAACCGTCGTTCGATTCCAAGCGAATCGATGCCATGTTTGCTCTGCCGGTCTTGGAAACGTTGCCGTTTTGCGACGTCGGGACCTTGGTGAGACATTTCACAACACGCAAGTTGCCCTTTTGCTACTCTGGGAGTCACGCGTTTTCCCTTGAAAAGTTGGTCGAATTCTCACGCTATGCGCATCTATTTAGAGAGCTTGGAACAGCGACACATGATGGCGGCTGACTTCCTGTCGGCGGATTTCAGCAATGATCATCGCGTCGACGCAAGAGACGTCAACCTTTTGGTCAGGGAAATCGCACAGGACGACGCGCGTGCGGAGTATGACCTGACCCGAGACGGTATGGTGGATGGCCAAGATCTGAGCTACTTGGTTGAGGAAATAATGCAGACGCGAGCGGGCGACGTTGATCTCGACGGCAACGTGGATTTCTCGGACTTTCTGACGCTCTCGCAGAACTTCGGCAAACGTGAGGCCGCGTGGGAGGACGGCGATTTTGATGGCACGAGCGGTGTCGATTTCGCTGATTTCTTGGCTCTCAGTCGCAACTGGGGCTACGTCGGGACGCGGCAGTTGTACACGCACCTATCCGCGGATGGTAATCGCTATCTCCCCGGCTGGGCGAATTTAGAGGCAGTCCAACCAGTGGATGTCCAATTGCCATTCGTGCCGGAATGGACGCTGGCCAGTCGCATAGGTAATCGAGACTATTGGTACGCAGTTTCGTCTACCGGCGAGTTTGCCACCGGCTTCATTGGTCAAGGCGGAGTAGTTGGCCATTACGATTCCGATCATCTGATAGCTAGCGCTGGCCAACCGCCGGCACTCAATGCGCGATTGGGGCAGCCAGAGGCCGGGGCGTCGCAAACAGTAATTGAGCTGCTTGAATTGATATCGCCTCCTGCGAGTGCGAGTCCACCAGAGAGCATTGGCTCTCACGCCGTTGTCTCGACAGTGACGAACCATTTGGCCTACATCAACGAGAACGCTGACCTAGTCGTTGTGGATCACTCTAACGTCTCCCAAACGATCGAAATCAATGCTCTGCCTGACTCAAGGATACTGACGGACAACGCGGGACGATTCCTTGTGCTGACGCGGCCCTCGACCGAATATCCGCACGGTATCTTCGGCGACCGCATTGAGCCAACTGGTTTTGCAATTGTGGATGCGAATTTGTCACCACCATCGGTCACAGAGACGCGAGTTCCTGAAGGGCGTGTGATCGAGAGTCTGACGCCAACTTGGATAGATGTGGACGACGACGGCCAGTTAGAAGTCATCGTGACCATCAGTGATCTGTCCAACGG
>CAYQMZ010000614.1:0-5201 GCA_964418725.1 uncultured Pirellulaceae bacterium | reverse complement strand
TCTAAGGCCATTCTGGTCGTTCGCCGGCTGCTAGTCGGTTATCAAAGTCTGTAAGAATCGGGATCAGGTCCGCCGTGCTGCGAACAACGCAGTGAGCACCGGCGGCCATCAGTCGTTCTTCCGCCTTCGTCAAACAGGCTTTCTGTTCGTCTGCAGATAACGCGGCGAACTCTTCTTTCGAAAGTCCGACGCAGTTACCAGTTTCGGTAACACCTACGGACCAACAACCAGCGTTACGGCCTGCTTCGACTCCGACCGGTGTGTCGTCCACCTTGACGATTCGCCACATCGGAAATATCTCTAGTCGTCGAGCGATTTCGTGGATCAAGAACGGTGCGGGACGGCCGATTGGTGCGTCTTCAGCTCCCAGCACCACGTCAGCTTCGTAACCTTGTTCCTTGGCGGCCGGGATCACTACGTCGTCCATCAGTTCTCGCGTGTAACCGGTCGACGAGCCGATTTTGATACCGGCGGCTTTCAATTCGTTCGCCATCTCCAGCACGCCGTCGATCATGATGCTGTAGTCTGCCAGCACAGATTTCTGTAGCGGCACGAATTCGGCATACATTTGATCGATATCTTCTTCGGTCCACTCTCGGCCGAATTTCTCTCGCCACCCCGCAGCCACCTCGGGCATGCTGGCGATTGTCTTAATGTGGTCCCGTTTGGCCATTCCCATCGGCTCTCGTGCTTGAGCGACGGTGATCGGAACACCACGTTGCCGAAAGATCTCTTGGAATACAAACGCGGGAGCGCGACTGCCAAAGTCGAGTGTCGTACCGGCCCAATCAAGAACGACGGCCTGGAGGTGTTGGAACTTGGTCATGCGAGCATTCCTTTGTTGTCGTCAACTCACGACGTAAACGGTTGGACTTGTTGCAATTGATTCGAGAGTGCGAACCGCGTTTGTAGGGAGCGGCTCGAAAGTGTGATTACTTGGAAACCAGCGACTCGGGCATGCGAACCTGCATCTCTGCCAAGACGCAGCGAATTTCTCCCAACAGTGCCGCTACGTCAGCTTCAAAGATTCGTCCGATGTTCCCAATGCGGAAACAGTCCGCGTCCGAGACCTTGCCGGGATAGATCACGTAGCCGCGGTCATTGAGCTTGTCGTAAAAGGTCTCAAAGTCGAAGTTATCGTCTTCCGGGTACAGGAACGAGCTGATGATGTGGCCGCGGCGGTCTTCGGGCAAGTACGACTCGAAACCGAGTTTCGTCATACCCTCAAGCAACGTTGCACAATTCGCTTGGTAACGTTGCTCGCGTGCTGCAACGCCGCCTTCCATCCTGAGTTCTTCGAGGGCTTGCCGAAACGCGAGCATTGTGTGCGTCGGCGGCGTAAATCGAAACTGGCCATTGCGTTCCAAGCCTTGCCATTGGGCGTGCAAGTCAAAGCTGAGCGTACGAGACCAGCCAGCGGTTTGCTCGAGCGTTGAACGGCGAGCAATACAGAACGAGAATCCTGGCACGCCTTCAATGCACTTGTTGGCCGACGAAACCAGGAAGTCGATATTGCAGGCGTCGAAGTCAAACGTCACGGCGCCAAAAGCGCTCATCGAATCCACAAAGAACGTCTTGCCGTGCTGCTTCACCACCTGACCGATTTCGGCAATCGGATTAAAGATCCCCGTGGTCGTTTCGCAATGCACGATGGCAACCGCGGTGATCGACGGATCTTCTTTCAACAACGCATCCACATCCTCTGGCGTGAACGCGGTGTCCTCACGAATTGTCTTGGCGGCAAACTGAAGACCATGAACTTCAGCAATCGTACACATTCGCTTGCCGTAAGAACCGTTGACCAGAATCAACCACTTGCCATCTTTGGGAATCGCACAGGTCATCACGGCTTCGATGCCAAACGTCCCACTGCCCTGCAGCAATACGCATTCGTAGTCACCAGCGCCAGCCACAGCGCCAGCCACACCAGCGACTTCAAGCAAGCCAGTCCGAATTTCACCAACAAGGCGGATGAATTCCGAGTCACGAGACCCAAGGTCGCGCAACATTGCCTGCTTCACACTTTGACTGGTCGTCAGCGGCCCTGGCGTAAACAGCGGCTTGTCTTTCGCGCCGGGCAAGTTTGGATTTGAGCGTGTCATAAAACAACTCCGGAAATGTGTTTGCCAACGCGAGAAAGTGAAGCGAGCAATCTGCTCGGCCATAATCCGACTTAGTCGGGTATTAATCAGCAGAGCAAGGCTGTGACCATCGATCCGATCAACTGGCCCAACAGTCTAATCTCAGGATGGTGATTGGAAAACAACGGCCAGCTTGTCACTTTGCAGTTTCACAAAAGCGGCATCAGAAAATCAGTAAACGGAATACACGCAACCGCTCGACGAGGATTCGACTCACGGGCCAATTCTCTGCATCGCATCCATTCGCTACGTTGGGACATATCAGCGTCGAAGCCGCATACTGCGTGGAATCAACTGAATATGAAGAATCTGCAAACGACCTGCGAGAACACTCCGGTCAAAGCTTCGTTCGAACTGCCACCAATTGAGCTGCCGACCTCGGCTCGAGTGGTCATTATCGGCGGTGGGATCGCGGGCTGCTCGGCCGCATATCACTTCGCTCAAGCTGGTTGGAGTGACATCGTGCTGCTGGAGCAGAACAAGCTGGCTTCCGGCACCACTTGGCACTCGGCAGGACAAGTCGGCCAACTCCGCAGCAGTTCTGCACAAACCCGCGTCAACAAAGCTTCCGCAGAACTGTACGGTCGGCTAGAGGAAGAAACCGGTCACGACCCTGGGTGGCTACAGTGCGGTGGGCTTCAGTTGGCTGCCACGCAGGAACGAATGTTTCAGTTGCAGCGACAAGCTTCCATGGCCGATGTGTTTGGCGTCGAGGCGGAAGTAATTTCTGCCGAGGCATGTCGCGAGTACTGGCCAATGCTGCAAACGGATGATTTGCATGGCGGAGTCTACCTATCTGGTGATGGTCGTGTCATGCCCGGCGAGTGCACCGTGGCACTGGCAAAGGCCGCGATCCATGGGGGCGTTCGCATTGCGGAAAACACCGGCGTTCGCAGTCTGCTGTATGAGGAAGATCGCCTAGGGCGAAAACGCTTTCTTGGCGTCGAAACGGTTCGCGGGCAGATTCAATGCGAGTGGATTGTCCTCGCGGGAAATATGTGGATGCGGCAACTTGGCTTGAGCCACGGCGTCGATATTCCCGTCTATCCTTGCGAACACCACTATGTGCTGACTCGACCTTTTGAAGGCGTCACCCGTAATGCTCCGTGTACTCGCGATCCCGACGCCGGCAACTACTTCCGCGCGATGGACGACGGCAGCATGACGCTGGGGGTATTCAAACGCCGTTCGAAGCCGTGGCAGATCGGCGAAGCCGTCCCTAATGACTTCGCATTCAAGTTGCTCGAACCAGACTGGCCCGATTTCGAAGAGAACTTTGCTGCACACTGCCATCGACTTGGCGTTACGAGGGATGACGTCGTCAAATTCGTCAACGGCCCCGAGGCCTTTACGCCCGACAACAACTTCATTCTCGGCGAGCCCCATCAGACGAGCGGGCTTTTTGTAATGGGAGGCTGGAATTCAGCGGGAATCGCCTGTTCAGGCGGAGCTGGAAAATTCGCGGTCGAGTGGATCGAAAACGGCGGCATGACAGAAGACTTTTGCTCCGTCGATATCCGTCGTTTCTTGCCGTTTCAAAACAGACGCGAATACCTGCAGGAACGAGTTAGCGAAGTTTTGGGCTTGCACTACCAGATGGCTTGGCCCGGTCGTGAAATGGAGACCGCTCGCGGTCAGCGGGCCAGTAAACTGTTCGACATTCACTCCCAGAATAACGCGGTCTTTGGACAAGTCGCGGGATGGGAACGTCCTCGATGCTACGCCCCTAAAGACGAGCCTGCAGAAATCGAGTACTCGTTCGTACGACAGAATTGGCATGACTGGGTGAATGAGGAAGTCCTACGCTGCCGAAATGACGTGGCGCTGCTGGACCAGTCCACGTTCGGAAAATTGCTGGTCGAAGGCCCGGGAGCATTGGGCCTACTGCAGAAACTGTGTGCTGCGAACATCAACTGCGAGGTCGGTCGATCCGTCTACACGGGCATGTTCAACTCGCGAGGCACGTACGAAGCCGATCTGGTAGTTGTCCGCAAATCAGAAGACAGCTTCTATGTCGTGACCGGTACCGCCCAGCAACGTCGCGATTTGGACTGGATTCAGCGACACGCTGGCCAACAAACAGATTCATCCACTGAAGTTTCCATCCGCTGCGTGACAGAAGAATTCAACGTGCTGGGAGTGATGGGGCCCAGTGCCTACGACCTGCTTGCGAAATTCTCGCCAGCGTTTTCAGATGCCGGTAACCTGACCTACGGACAAGTGATCGACTTTGAGGTGGTCGGGCTGGCTGTCTGTGCTCTGAACGTCAGCTATGTCGGTGAAGCAGGTTGCGAGCTACACGTTGCAGCGCAGGACATCGAGAAACTCTATCGTGCCGTCTTCGATGCCTCGGACGGACAGGCTCGTCTGATTGGAACTCAGGCTGTTTCAGCCATGCGAATAGAAAAAGGCTTCCGCGCGTTTGGACACGAACTTTCACCGGCCGAGACGCCCTTCGAAGCGGGCCTCGCCCAGTTCATCGATTGGGAAACAGATTTCATTGGAAAACCTGCGTTGAACAAACTCCGCGACTTACCGCTATCCAAGCGGCTCGCATGTTTTCAACTCGAAGATCCAGACGTCGTGCTGTGGGGGAGTGAACCGATCTACTGGGGCGATCGCATCGCTGGCTATACGAGCAGCGCTTGCTACGGCCCGACGCTTGGCCGCAGCGTGGCCATGGGTTACATCAGCCAAGAAGGCGGCGGTGCTCTGACGGCAGGTGCAATTTCGAACGGAAGCTTTTCGATCGTGCAGCGTGGGAAGAGCTACCCGGCGAAGGCGTCGTTGCGAAGCTTCGTTTGATTCGGAGCTCTCTCGCCCAGCTATGCGGTTGTCACTTCGTCGATCATTGGCAAGTAGTGATCGACAGTGGGCGTTTTGAGATCAACGATCTTCGCCATGTCATCCCAGCGTCTCAGCTCCAACGCCTCTTTCCAATACGGCGACGATTCGAACTCTGCCTTCTCGGCGTCTGACATCGCTCCGCCCTGCAGTTTGAGACTGACAACCGACGGCTCGGATAGTTGGTCGAAGTAGCTTTCGTCGACAGTACACAAG
>CAYQMZ010000613.1:0-5221 GCA_964418725.1 uncultured Pirellulaceae bacterium | reverse complement strand
ACTTAGATCTGCTTGGGCGGATTCCCACGGTTGCGGAACTTCAAGCCTTCAAGAAAGACAGTCGCAAACCCGACGCACGTCAACGACTCGTTCGCCGACTGATTCACGACGACCGATACACGACGGAATTCGCGCGGAACTGGGGAACGATCTGGACGAACCTGCTGATTGGTCGGAACGGAGGAAACGAGCGCAACTCACTGACGAATCGCGAAGGTATGCAGAAGTATCTGCGAGATTCGTTTGCTCGAAACCGACCATATGACGCGATGGTCAGAGACCTGCTTACCGCCGATGGTACCAGCAAGCCGGGCACCGAAGGATTCGATGGTGCGGTGAACTTCCTGGCGATGAAGTTGGGCGAGAAGGCCACGCAAGCGACAGCCGACACGTCACGAATCTTCTTGGGGAAGCAAGTCCAGTGCACGCAGTGTCACGACCATCCTTTTAACGAGTGGAAGCAAAATCAATTCTGGGAGCTGAACGCATTCTTCCGCCAAGCAGTTCCCCTGCGTCGCTTCGACAGTGACTCAGACATGGTGGCCCACGTACATCTGACGGACCAAGACTTCGCAGGCGAGGGCGCGGACCCGGATGAAGCTGAAGTCTACTTTGAACTCCGCGATGCCACTTTGCAGGCGGCGTACCCAACATTCATCGATGGCAAAGAGATCTCAGGGCGAAGCGGACGACTGGAAGCTGTAAATCGCCGGCAGGAGTTGGCCAAGTTTGTGGTCGATTCCGCGGACCTTCCACGAGCCATCGTGAACAGGATGTGGGGGCACTTCTTCAACCAAGGTTTCACCACGCCGGTCGACGACATGGGACCGCACAATCCTCCGACGCACCCGGAGCTGCTGGATTTCTTGGCCAAGGCATTCGTCGCGAACAGCTATGACCTGCGGCTGCTAATGGAATGGATCGTACTCAGCGATCCTTATGCACTCTCCAGTCGCATGGAGAAAAAGAACCGCATCGATGATCCCTCCAAGGGCGAACGACCACTATTCAGCCACTACTACGTTCGGCAGATGCGAGCTGAAGAACTGTTCGATTCGCTACTGACGGCGACCGGAGCCGATCGCATGGCGAACAAGAACTCCATCGACAAGACGCGGGCGGATTGGCTGAAGCAGTTCGTAATCGCTTTTGGCAATGACGAGGGAACGGAAGGTTCAACCTTCGACGGTTCGATCACACAAGCGTTGGTGCTCTTCAACGGTCAGTTAACTCGCAAAGCACTGTCCGACAAACCCAGCAGCTACCTTTATCGGTTGAATGCGTCCAACGCACCGTTTGAGAAGAAGGTCGATCAATTGTTCTTGAAGTCGCTGTCTCGAAGAGCAACGAAACGAGAGCAGCAGGCCGCGAAACAGCTAGTCGCGCTACGTAGCGGCAAGTCGTTGGAAGGGCTTCAGGACTTGTGGTGGGCAGTGCTGAACAGCAACGAATTCATTTTGAACCATTGAAAAGTCAGAGTCTGTAGTCGCAGAGAATCGAGGAGGCAACCACGATGAATTATCTAAAGACACCTCAGGGAATGTCACGTCGACACTTCATGTCTCACTTGGCCGGGGCATCATCGCTCTTGGTTCCGGCTGCCACGCTGACCAGCAGCATGCAAGCTCATGCGCAGACTCTAAAGCAGAATCGCAAGTCGGCGATTTTGCTTTGGATGGGTGGCGGACCCTCGCACATGGATACGTGGGATTTGAAACCGAATTCGCCCAACGGAGGTCAGTTCTCGCCGATTTCGACGACTGGTGAAGGCCAGATCAGCGAGCACTTGCCGTTGATGGCTGAACAAATGCGGCACATGTCGATCGTCCGTTCGATGAGCACGCGTGAAGCAGACCACCGCCGTGGGACCTACTACATGCACACCGGCTATGTCCCTCGACCAAACATCGATCACCCCAGTTACGGTTCGGTTGTCGCACACCAGTTATCGCAGTCGCGAATGGACCTGGAGATTCCTCCGTTCGTTTCAATCGGTGGTGGCAGCGTTGGAGCTGGATTCCTAGGGATGTCCTATTCGCCCTTCGTGGTCGACACCAGCGGCCGGGTGAAGAATCTGGATATGGACATCAAAGCTAATCGCATGAATCAGCGATTGAAAATGCTGAGCATGATCGAACGCAACTTCATCTCGCAGGGCCGCGGTCAGGCTGCCGTCGACCACGCCAAAATCTTGACCGAAACGCGCGACCTGTTAACCAGCAAGCAGATGGATGCGTTCAAGTACCAGAAGGAACCGGAAAAGATCGTCGAACGCTACGGCGATTCCGGCTTTGGCCGCGGCTGTCTTATGGCTCGGCGACTTGTGGAGGTCGGGGTGCCATTCGTTGAAGTTGACTTTGGCGGCTGGGACAACCATCAAAACATTTTCGCAACGCTTCAGGACGACAAGCTACCCAAGCTGGACAAAGCCATGAGTGCTCTGGTGGAAGACCTGGTGCAACGCGGTATGTATGAGGATACCGTCGTCATCTGGATGGGCGAATTCGGACGTACACCACGCATCAACGGAAACGGTGGCCGTGATCACTGGGCAAAGAGTTGGAGTGTCGTCGTAGGTGGCGGAGGATTCGAAGGCGGAAAGATAATTGGTGAAACGAACGAAGACGGCACCGAAGTCATCGGCGAGACCTACAGCTCACAGGATCTGATGGCGTCGGTCTGCAAGTCGCTGGGAATCAATCTAGAAACGATATTCCAAAGCCGTAGTGGTCGCCCAATGAAGATCGCCAATTCTGGTAAGCCGATCGACGGCTTGTTTGCGTAGCGGGCCCGCTCAGCAACGTGTTCGCAGCAAAGCGAACACGTAAGAGATGGGTAGGTTTCTTTTCGAGCACAACAGAAGCGAATCGCCATCACTGCGGCGACAGCTCCCGCTTGTCGTCGCACAATTCTCGTTTGCTCAGCGATTAACTTCCCCCCAATGCTCACTGAATGCATCTCTCTGCTAGCTGGGCTCTCAAGTGCATTCAGCCCACAAAATTGCCTGCGCAGCAACATGCCTGTCAAAGTATGACGGTTGTACCACTTGTACGGAATTGAAGGGTGATCCTAGCTGCAAACCGGTCTGATTCGCTCTATCACGAAATCCTGCGTAGCCGAAGTCTTCGTTACGAGACCGCATGGTCGACCGACGGACGGCCGACTGAGAAACCGCACGTGCTCGCGATAGGACATCCTCGTGCTTTCACGAATCACGCTACATTCAGTTTCGCGACATCGCTGTGAGCGAGAGCCCGCTCGCTACGCGATGGCTTTTACGTTACGCGGCTGGGAATTGACACTGACGTTGGCCGTCACGTCATTGTTGTCTCTCGTCGGCTGCAAATCACTTTCAAGTGACCAGCCCAACGTTTGGACGCAAGACGAGAACCCGTATGCGTTTTCGGTTGATGAATCTACGGATACGATATCCGCAGAGCAGCTCGACGAACCAATCGCACAGGTAACGTACCTAGAAGACATTCAAGCAGCCGCGGCGGCGAAAGCTGATTTCGAAGACCAGCCGACCAGCCCGTCCGACTCCGCGATCTATCACGAAGAAGTTGATCAGTTGGATAGCGGTGCCCCGGCTGCCAATGCGCCGACTGTTGAAACGCTGGGTTCGATCGAATCGAACTTGCAAAACGGGGATGCAGTGAACCTGGGAATGCCGGTCGATCTTTCATGGTCGTTGCAGACGGCTGCTGGGAACAATCCGCAAGTCACATTCGCACAAGCCAGGATTTCCGAGGCGAACGCCAAGCACACTGCAGCGAACGCTTTGTGGTTGCCGCACCTGCAATTTGGCAGCAGCATCTACACGCATTATGGGCAGTTGCAAAATGCGATCGGCCGAGTCTTCGATGCCGACCGCAGCGCGCTCTATGCCGGATTCGGTGCCAGAGCATCGGGTACAGGCACGCCCCGATTTCCCGGCTTGACCAGCCAGTTTCATTTGGGTGACGCCTACTTTCAGCCGCTGATCGCGAATCGCAACACAGCAGCGCGTCGACATGAGGCAGCGGCAACGACGAACGACGTTTTGTTGGACACATCCATTGCCTACCTTGAGCTATTGTCCGCGAAACAGTTGGAAGCCATCACGATTGAAACTCGGAAGCGAGCCGAAGAGCTGGTGAAGCTGACCACTTCATTCGCGAGAGTAGGGCAGGGCGCGCAGGCAGATGCCGACCGAGCACAAACGGAATTGGTCTCGCGCGTGAACGAGGTGGAAAAGGCTGGCGAACTGTGGCTGGTGGCTTCGGCGAAGCTATCCCAGCAGCTGAGCCTGGACGACCGAGTCTTGCTGATGCCCATCGAACAAGTCGCTGTGCCGATCGACTTGGTCCCCGAAGAGATGAGTCGCATCGATCTCATCGAAACGGGATTGAGTACCCGCAACGAATTGAAGGGTAGGCGGCAACTGGTCGCGGCTGCGTGTGCGCGTTTGCGGCGAGAGCAGACCGCGGCGTTCGTTCCTAACCTGGGGCTGGCGATGAGCTATGGCGGTTTTGGTGGCGGATTTGATGAGGCCGCCGGAGACAATTTCGACGACCGCCTGGATGTCGACGCGTTTGCTTATTGGAGCATCCGCAACCTCGGTATTGGTGAGAAAGCGGCGCGGTGTGAAGCGGCCGCCTTGCTAGGGCAGGCTCGGGCAAACGAAGTCAGCCTACACGATCAGATTGTGCGAGAGATCTCTGCCGCCCATGCGAAAGTCGAAGTCCGACGCCGACGCATTGAGATCACGCAGGAAGGTCTTGAGTGGGCTGCGAATGCCTATAAGCGTGATGTAACTCGAATTCGCGAAGGCGAAGGTTTTCCGATCGAAGCACTTTCGTCACTTAATGGCTTGGACAAAGTCAAACGCGACTACCTGCAAGCGATCATTGAATTCAATCAAGCTCAGTTCGAGTTGCAGCGAGCGATTGGCTGGCCTGGTGGAAAAACCAATACGCCGTCGCTGGACGGAGCAGCCACCGAAGTGGCCCTGTAACTCTAGCATTCGTTGACGAATGGTCCGCTCTGCCTGTTTGCTGACACGGGCTAGTGTGCCGAGTCGTTAGTTCTTCAAAAAGTAGGGCCCGGTTCCTACCGGCCTTTTTTGCGGTCCAACTCTTGTTTTGTCCTGTGTTCGCGGGAGGTTCGCTGGTGAGCACCAGCGAACCAGTGGGGAGGGTAGAACTAACTCGTTGTTCGCCCTCCCCGACACGCTCGCTAA
>CAYQMZ010000612.1:0-5223 GCA_964418725.1 uncultured Pirellulaceae bacterium | reverse complement strand
GCAATACGCTCGATTCTTGAAACGGCTTGCTGCGATTCAACTGCCGGAGTCGGATAAGTCGTTGTTGGATCAGACTATGGTGTTGCATGGAAGCGGAATGGGCAACGCGAACTCGCATACGAACAACGACCTGCCGATCATCCTGGCAGGTGGTGGCTTTCGTCATGGTCAACATCGTCGTTATACGGCAGACAAGAATCGTCGCGTTCCATTGTGCAACCTCTTCGTTTCGATGTTGCAGCAGTTTGGGTTGGAAGTTGACCGGTTTGGCTCTGGGCAGTCGACGCTGACCGGCCTGGAGCAAGCGTGATGCGAACGCTCTTCGTAACGTTCGTAGGATTCGTCGTTGTTGTAAGCTGTTGCACTGCCAGTTTTGCTCAGGCAACAAACGGGGAAAAGTCGTCCGACGAAGTTAGCTTCGGTCGCCAAGTCCGCTCGTTTCTTAGTTCTCATTGCTTCGACTGTCACGGTGAAAGCGAACAGAAGGCAGATCGCAGGTTTGATGTCTTAGATGGTCGGATCGAGGACAGCGAGCAACTGGTCGACTATCAAGACATTCTTGATCAATTGAATCTCGGTGCGATGCCGCCGGAAGATGTCGAGCAACCGTCCGATGGAGAACGTCGAACAGTCGTTGAATGGCTGAATACCGCCATTGATGATTTTCACAAAACTCGCAGCGATTCGGGCGGTGACACGGTGCTGCGGCGTTTGAATTCGCGAGAGTATCGCAATACGCTGCGCGATCTCTTGAAAATTGACATCACGATCTTTGATCCAACGATTCGTTTCCCCCAAGACGAAACAGATCATCATCTGGACAATAACGGCCAGTCATTGGTCACGTCGGGCTATCTGTTGCGACGCTACATTGAAGCCGCGGACAAGGCTGTTGAAAAGGCTTTGTTTCCTCGTCAGAAGCCTGGCGTACAGACGTGGCGATTTACTGACGGTTTTCGTCAGCAGCCGGAGATCGATCAGGTCCACCGCAAGTGGAATGAATTCAAACATTTGACTCTTTACGACGTAATCGGGGCAGACAAGCCCGAAGGGGCATATGCGCCGATCCACGCTTTCGCGGAGGGCGTACCGTTTGACGGGGTCTACGAGATCAAGTTTCAGGCAGAGGCACTTAACCGGCTGCACGACTACGATGAAGCGTTCTTGGGGATAGATCGAGAGCAGCCTTTTCGGCTTGGAATACGTCCTGGCGACCACACGGTTTGTGAACTGCATCTGCCGCAACCGATCGAACCACTCTTGGCGGACGTCGAGTTGGCCGACGAAAAGAAATGGTACACCGTCCGAGTTCCACTTGAAAAAGGCTATACGCCTCGCTTTACCTTTCGCAATGGTCTGATGGACGCCCGGAATCTATGGAGCCGCGTGGTCAAACGGTATCCGGAACGCTTCGAAAAAGGTCTTAAGGGAATCGTTCAGTTTCGTCGCCATGCGATTCAGTACGGAGACCTACCTCAGATCCGTATCCATGAAGTGGAGATTCGCGGACCAATTCACGACACCTGGCCGACGGAGAGCCAGCGACTCATCCTAGGCCCGGATTGCGAACAGACTTTAGAAACGGCTGAGATATCGCTCGAAGAGACGGAGCAACTCGTCCGTAAGTTTGCGAATCGAGCGTTTCGTCGAAAGGCGACTGACGACGAAATTCAGCACGTGATGACAATGATTCGGTCGCGACGAACCGCTGGTGACAATGCGTTGGAGGCGATGGCTCACGGATTGAAAGCAGTTCTTTGCTCACCTAGCTTCCTCTATTTGGAAGAATCGCAAGCAGAAGAACTCAGCCCGACCGCGTTGGCGTCGCGGCTCTCGTATTTTCTTTGGTCCACGATGCCCGATAGCCGGTTGTTGGATCTTGCGACGAAAGGAAGTCTGACCGACACAACGCAACTTCGTAAAGAAGTAGCGCGTATGCTCGAAGATTCTCGCAGCGACGCGTTTGTGCGTGACTTCTTGGATAGCTGGTTGACGCTTCGGGACTTAGGTGCGGCACCACCGGATCGGTCGGAGTTCAAGGATTACTATCGGCACGATCTTCGAATCGCGATGAGTGAGGAGACGTTTCATTTCACGCGTCATGTGCTCGACGAAAATCTTAGCATCGACTGTTTTCTGGATTCGGATTTCACGTTTGTAAATCGACCATTGGCGCGGCACTACGGGATTCCGACGCCTACAGGGACTGGGTTTCAACGTGTCTCGCTGACCGATCGACGCCGCGGAGGGTTACTAGGACAAGGAAGCGTGTTGACGGTTACTGCCAACGGGATTGAAACTTCGCCAGTCGTTCGCGGGGTCTGGCTGCTAGAGAATATTCTAGGGACGCCACCCTCACCGCCGCCGCCCGATGTCGAGCCACTCGATCCGGATACCCGCGGCGCGACGACGATTCGCGAGCAACTCGATCGTCATCGCAATGTGTCGGCGTGTTTCGATTGTCACAGGAAGATTGATCCGCTGGGATTCGCGCTAGAGAGCTTTGACCCCATTGGTGCATGGCGAAAGAAATACCCCAACCGCACAAAGATTGACACGGCGGGCGAACTGCCGGGTGGCCGCACGTTTGACGGAATCGTCGGTTTGAAGGCAATCTTGAAATCCGACAGCCAGCAATTCCAACGGGCTCTTGCTGGAAAGCTACTCGCGTATGCGACTGGCAGGTCACTGCATCCCACCGACCGTCCGCATATCGACGCTATGCTCCGGCACGAAGGAGATCACCCAATCGGATTTGCCGAGCTAGTCGTCAATCTCGTGTTGAGTGAGCCTTTTCGGTCGAAGTAGCGGACGTCGCTACCTGGGCAATGATCTCTCCAAGGGGCTCGCTAGGCGAGAGCAGCCCGGCGCGACATTAATGGTTTGATCTGTACAAGCCAAAACGGCAGCTATCACCGGCTCCGAAATTTTTCCTGGGAATTCCGAAATCGCGCGCAAGGTTTGGAGACTGAGTTTCGTGGTACTCTGTGAACCGGAAATCCAATGAACGAAACGCCCGAAACTCGACTTAGCCTGATTGCGCGGCTTCACGAAGCGAACGATGGTGACGCTTGGCTAGAGTTCGTGCGCACCTACGAACCGCTGATCCTTGCGATCGCGCAGCGGCGGGGATTACAGCATGCCGATGCAGCAGAAGTTGCCCAGGAAGTTCTGAAGCGAGTTGCCAGCTCGATTGAAAACTGGGACCCAGATCCCAAGCGAGGTGCGTTTCGCGGTTGGCTTTATCGAGTCACCCGAAATCTGACAATCGACTACCTGCGGCACGATCGACGATGGCGCGACCGTGAACAGGTTCCAGATCTCGAAGCGATTGCTAACCCGAACGATGACGAGTCACGCGAGTTTCGACTGGAATTCGAGCGGCAGTTGTTCAATTGGGCGGCCGGCGAAGTGAAGGCTGCTTTCAAGCCGGATAACTGGCAAGCGTTCTGGATGACGGCGGTCGAAAACAAGTCTGTCGAAGACGTCGCGACGCAATTAGAGCTTCCGCGAAGCAAGGTTTACGTCGCTCGTTCTCGCGTAATGGCTCGCATCGCAAAAGTGATTCAGCAGCGGTTGGAAGAGACACAGAATCTCTGACGGAGTAACGCCAAAGTCGGAACGATGCAAACATGAATACGAATCATATCCCGAAGGATCAGCTCGACCGACTCCTTCGCGGTGAACATGAATTGGATCAACAGCACGACGCGCACCTTGAGCAATGCGCCGAATGCCAAGCCACGCTCGACGAAATGGCTGCCGCGCCGAAGATGTGGGAGAAAGCCGCGGCGTTGATCGACGAGCCACTGATGTCCGAGTTGGCTGTAAAGCGAGCTGCAGCAAGCTACGGCGCGCAGTCGGAAGAGCTAACTACCGACCACGAACGTGAGGAGATGAGCCGAGACTCAGCCGAGTTTGTGCTCGACCCACCGTCGCACCCGGAGATGTTGGGACGCATCGGCAATTACGATATCGAACGCGAAGTCGGTCGCGGAGGCATGGGGATCGTATTCAAAGCCTTCGACACGGAACTCCATCGTCCGTTAGCCGTGAAGGTGCTGGCTCCGTGGCTTGCGCAGAATGGAACCGCTCGGAAACGTTTCGCGCGGGAAGCACGGGCGGCGGCAGCCGTCATTCATCCGAACGTGATTTCGATCTACGGAGTCAACGCGAGCAAGAAAACACCGTACCTTGTGATGCCGTACGTTGCGGGGCCGTCGCTGCAGCGTTTGATCGACGAACATGGTCCGCTCGACGAAAAAGACATCGTTCGCATTGCGATGCAAGTTTCGGCTGGGCTCGGTGCGGCTCATGCACAGGGGCTCGTGCATCGCGACATCAAGCCAGCCAACATCCTAGTCGAGCCGGAAGTCAGTCGGGTTCTGGTGACGGACTTTGGGCTGGCTCGCGCGGTGGACGATGCCTCGGCAACGCATAGTGGATACTTCGTGGGCACTCCGAACTACATGTCGCCGGAGCAGGCGACCGGAAAGCGAGTCGATGGCCGTAGCGATCTGTTTAGTCTCGGTAGCTTGATTTACTACATGGCAACGGGTCGCATGCCGTTTCGAGCCGATTCACCGTTGTGCGTGCTAAATCGAATTTCGCACGACGAGCCTACGGGCATTCAGCAAGTCAACAACGAGGTTTCGAAGACACTCTCGGACGTAGTCGTGAAGTTGCTGGAAAAGGAGCCGGATGATCGGTTCCAATCTGCCGGCGAAGTATACGAGACGATGGAAAAGTACCTGGCGTATCTACATCAGCCGGACGTTTCGAAACCACCGACCATCGTACTTCGCAAACGTTCTAACGAAGTGGCTGCCGGGCGTCGCAGTTGGCTCTATTCGATCGTAGGAGTTAGCCTCGTGGCGGGGATGCTGGCGTTTGGATTCGCGCGAGGATGGATTCCAACTCCGAATTGGACGACTACCACACCGAACGGGAACCTCGTTGGAGAGTATCAAGACGATGGAGCCGCCGCATCCAGTGAGTCCGACAAGAATTCCGTTACCGATGCAACTCCCACTTGGAACGCTGATGACAAATCTCCGTCTCCCAAACCGGATCAGAAATGGGACAACAAGCCATGGGATGAATCGCCGCGGCTTGGCGGATCGGGCGGCTTACAACCCTCAAACTCAGGATCAACACGGAACGAAGAAATCGTCGGCGACGTTGGAGTGTCCGGCGAATTCGTCACGGTGAAGAAGCCAGGTT
>CAYQMZ010000611.1:1692-5227 GCA_964418725.1 uncultured Pirellulaceae bacterium | reverse complement strand
ATGAAATCGATAGACGATCTCGGTTGGACCGAGTTCATGAGCATTCTGTGAATGCCTTACGAAAGACTTGTGCCACTTACTACGACGTCCACATGCCGGAATCATCGATCGAGATTCTGGGGCATTCGGTCGGAGGTGTAACTTATCGGCACTATGCTCACCGAGACCCGTTGGCATTCAAGGCGATTACGACGCTTCCACAGCCGACAGCGTTCAATGGACTGGTTCGCGGATTCAATGGCGAATGTCCCTGCTGTCGCCGCCAATTTGAACAGGCATAGCTTTACTTAGTCGCTGAGGTGTGCTTTCAACGGGCACACCTCGGCGAGTTTCGCTTCGTCGCTAACCTCAACGGATTGTCCAACGAATGGCACTTAGAAGTTTGCTAACTGATTTGCCCGTAAGCAGATAATTAAACGCAAGGCCTCGCTAGCGTCGATGTTTTTGTTGACAGACAAATTCATCGATGGCAAGGAGGCCTCACGATGCGAAATTGTAAGGGAAGACGATTCCGAGAACAGTTCGGATTGTTACGACGTCAGTTCCTCCAGGAAGACCAGCTACCATTCTCCAACGTGCTGTCGGAAACGGTGCTAAGACAAGCGTTAGAGTCACTCGACTTTGCCTGGAAGGATCGAGTTTATACGCCCTTGATCACACTTTGGGTTTTTCTGTCTCAAGTCATCAGCGCCGATCATAGCTGCCGGGCAGCCGTGGCGAGGCTCATCGCGCATCGTGTCGCGAACGGTCAGTCTACGTGTTCACCTCGAACTGGCGCCTATTGCCAAGCTCGCAAGCGTCTTCCAGAGAGCTTCTTTGCAACCGTGACGAAGCTTGTTGGCCAAGCTCTAGAATCCAAGGTGAAGGAGAGTTGGCTGTGGAAAGGGCGGCATGTTTACATGTTCGATGGCTCCACGGTTTCCATGCCGGACACCGAGGTGAACCAAGCGGAATATCCTCAGACTCACAAATCGAAACCGGGTGCTGGGTTTCCTATAGCAAGGATTGGTGTCATCTCCTCACTGGCTTGCGGAGCGGTACTCAACTTCGGCATCTGTTCTTACGCGGGCAAAGGAACGGGCGAGGTCAGTCTCCTGCGACAATTGTGGGACGTGCTTCAACGCGGCGACGTATTGTTGGCGGATAGTTTGATGTGCAATTGGCGCAACATTTTCGAGGCATCGGAGCGCGGCGTGCATATCGTGACCCGAATCAACAAAGCTCTACGAAAAGCGGACTTTCGGAAAGGGAAACGCTTAGGAAAGGATGACCATATTGTGCAATGGCCGAAGCCGAAGATGCGCGACGTTCGGGGGCAAGCTTACAAGGCGTTGCCTGAATACGTGAAGGTTCGAGAAGTGCGCATCCAAGTGGAGCAAGCAGGCTTTCGATCAAAGGAAATTGTTATCGTTACAACGTTGCTTGATCCCACAGAATTTCCAAAGCAAGATCTAGCAGAACTTTTCCGAGCTCGCTGGAATCAAGAGCTGGACTTGAGATCGATCAAGGTCACCATGCAAATGGATTTCTTGCGGTGCAAGACCCCCGAACTTGTTCGCAAGGAAGCATGGACGCATCTGTTGGCGTACAACTTGATTCGAACGGTCATGGCTCAAGCTGCCGACAAACACGACGTCGTGCCAAGAACTCTAAGTTTCAAAGCCACGGTCCAGACGCTCGAAGCGTTCCAGCCGTTCATGGTCTCCACAGGAAGAAGTCAACAGCTTCGCGCGGAGCTATATCAACACCTACTCGACACAATTGTCATTCACCGCGTAGCCAATCGCCCCGACCGTTTTGAGCCCCGTAGGAAGAAGCGACGGCGAATGCCTTATGACTTGTTGTCAAAACCAAGAGCGGCAGCCAAACTCGATATCCTGAAAGGACTTGCAAAAAACTAAGTGCCATTCGTTTGACAACCTTCGCGGACTTAGAGAACCCTTCAACTGCAACAGGTTGATGTGACTTCGGTGAGTTGGAGATTCCACTTAGACGCAGCGGTAGCTAAACGCCTCGGCGAACAATGCGTTTTGCCAGGCGACAAGTTAAAGATCGATGGGCTTCAAATGACCTAAGTGGATGTTTCGTTCGCTCTTCTTCGAGTCGCAAATGAAATTGCCAAAACCAGCAGTGACAAGACGAAAACTGGAATCGTAGAGTCCCACATCATTTGCTGGGCATCTCTTACCCGCCCTACGGCAGATTGCGAAAGTAGGATCATGATCGAGCCGAGCACAGATCCAACAATTCCAGCCAGTGCGATAACAAAAGTCGCCCGTTGAGTAAACGAACGTGGGCCAGAGGCTTTTTGGGGAATGCCTTGGGAATCGGAAGACGGAGACAGGTACGGATTCACCATCCAGACTAACGCCTAAGACTGACCATCGATTGCCCCACCGCATTGCGAATTCCGCAGCGGCCCGGAACGTTTCCGCTTCATTCTAGACGAAGCTACACCTCAACCCGAAATCCGAATTTGCGTCGGTTGATGTGGCCGCTGTCTCCTAGCAAATTCGCTAAAAAGCAACGGTGTCCGCTTCCGAGGGACACCGATGAGGAAAGCGACGTTGGCGGACTGAATGAAGTTAGATGTCCAACCTCTGAGTCTAGCTTCTCCTGGCTATCGTCCGAGGTGATTTGCACCGACGCAGTTAACCGGGTGGAAAACGACCCACTGGCAACCGTCTCTTCTAAGCAAGCAAACAACGCACCATGCGTATTTCAAACGCCGGTCAGGCGTTGCTCATCGACCTACGCTCAAATAGTCCAACATTCCTACGTTCTAATGGCAACTCTTAGATTTGCTTGAGCGGAGCTGACGTTCAAGTATGCTACGTGAGCGGGGGTAAAATCCGGAGAGAAGCGATGTTCGGGAAATCAATGAATCGACGATTGCGGTTCGAAGCGTACGAGGCTCGTGATCTGCTGGCAGTCGATCTGGTTGCGGATGTGGCCGTGGCGCCGAAGAACATAGAACTTGGCTTCTATAATTCGTACGGAAACAACGCGGTGTTTGCAGCCTACGCTCGCGAGCGAGCGCAGGTGTTCAACACAAACGGGTTCGCCGAAGGCACGCGGCTCATTAAGGAAACGACAGGGCCGCCGCTGCTCGGCTTCGAACGAGGCCTGCGTCACCAGTTGCAGATCGAGGCTGCGGCCGAAGCATTCGAGACGCCCATCGGCACCTTTTTCGCAGCCACCAGAGTCGAGTTTCTTGCTGACGGCTCGGAACTCACACATCACGGGCTTTGGTTGAACGACGGGAATGAGAGCCCCCGCGAGGTTCTGGTCTCCGGCACCGAAACCCGCTCCGCCGATGGTAGTTTTTCCGTGAATGGGCGAGTGCCCTTCTTAATGAAGGAGTCTCTTTTTGTCGGCGGAAGACTCTTCACACTTGAATTGACGGACAGACGCTTCACGAACTCCCGGCTGCTGATTATGTCCGACGGAACGCCGGAGGGAACGAAAGAGTTTCCATTCAATGCGGCGTCGATTGCTAATGAACTAACAAGCGTTGGCGATGATGTCTACTTCA
>CAYQMZ010000611.1:1021-1682 GCA_964418725.1 uncultured Pirellulaceae bacterium | reverse complement strand
CCAGCGAGTAGCAATGACTTGGAAGAGATTTGGAATGGAGAGGGTTTCACAAATCAGTTAACTCCGTCCGGTGAACGTTTGTTTTTTAAGGGAAGCCAGAACTTGCATGTTTTAGCTGCCGACGGAAACGTCACCCAACTCACTTCCATACCGTGTGCAGCGACCAGCTGCTCTTACGTCCACATTACCGGGGCGACGCCCGACGGAGTCCTTGTTCGAGTTAATTTCAGGCCACATTTTTCGGACGGCGTTTCGGAGCTTGTCCCTGAGAGCTTCCGACCCGCCAATGATGTGGGTGTGATCGGCGACAAAGCCTTCTTCGCGGAGGGCAACCGGATTTTCAGCTATGTCCCAGGCAAATCCGATGATCCTGAGCCGATTTTCCAAGCTTCCGAAACGACGATCGAGAAGGTCCAGCAATACGGTAGTGACGTGTACTTCAACGCGGATGGTCAACTTTGGGTCATTCGCGACGACGCCGCGGTTTCTCTCAGCGAGGTGACTCTTATCGAAGGAAGAATTGCCAACGGTTCTCACGTCGTCTTCTCAGGGAGAACGACTGACGGAGACGTATCGCTCTGGCGAAGCGACGGCACGCGTGCTGGCACCGTTGCATTTTTGGACCCGGCGCCGGGTACAGCCGACGCCCAACTGCCAGAGT
>CAYQMZ010000611.1:0-1011 GCA_964418725.1 uncultured Pirellulaceae bacterium | reverse complement strand
GTCATCAACAAGACGAGAGCCTATGCGGCGTTCGAGGACGGAGTTTTCGAGTACGACTTGGACAGTGGAGAATTCCAACGCATCCTTGAACGTCCAAACGTGCGATCGTCATCGGGCGAGCAACCTGCCAACAACTACGACTTGCAAGTTACTTCCGCCGCTGACAAGGATTTTCTCTTCGTTGAAGCAGACGCTGGTAGGACCAGGCAACTCTGGGCGAGAGAAGTAGGTGCCGATCCTCAACTCTTGTGGACGAGTGAGGCTAACAGCATTCGAGTTCCCGAATTCACATTCTACGAGCTTGAAGACGGCATTGTTTTCACACTAGGGAGCGGCAACCTGGAAAGCATTTGGAAGTCTGATGGCACTTGGGATGGTACTCGAATGATCGCGGATCGATCTGGTCGCTGGACCCAAGACTTCACAATTTTGGATCCGTATGTGGCATTCACAGCTCCGTTCGAAGACGTATCCATTTTGTACCACACTCAGACTGGCGAACGAGTAGTCCGTGATGATGAACATTCGCTTTTTGCCCGATTGGGCGATCGCTCGTTCGTCTTCGTAGGCAACCAGATGGTTGACGTCACGAACCCTGTCGAGCCAATTGCAGTAGCGGACTTGCCACGACCGGCGAGCAAGGTATGGCCGATCGAACAGGACTTAGCGGTCTTAGACATCCATCCTGGATTGTGGAGGACCGATGATCCTGGATTGTGGAGGACCGACGGTACCGAAGCAGGGAGCTTTCTCATTGGCCCTAACGGCTTCAATATAACGGGTGATCCTATCCAGCGCGGCGACGATTACTTCGCATGGCACCTGGATTTTCCGACCAATACTAACCAGCTTTACCGCATCGATATGGACAAGCCAGCCACTTTCAACTTAATCGCAGGATTTGAGCGATCACAAAGAGAACCCGAATTGCCGCCTGTGGTGGTTGTTGGCGAAAAGATCTTTGTACTGCAAGGCAGGAAGCTCTGGCTGGCAAACCTAGAAGGCGGAGAG
>CAYQMZ010000610.1:0-5232 GCA_964418725.1 uncultured Pirellulaceae bacterium | reverse complement strand
GGATGAAGCTGACGAGGCCGAAACACCGGACTCCGACGACGCCGAAGACGAAGACGAAGACGAAGCCACGACAGATTCGGACACAGCGTCATCGCCGCACGACGCCGCCCGCCAGGTGATGTCTCAACTGACACAAGAGCAGGACCGCGAGGACGTCGAATCTGAAATCAGTGCACTACGCCGCAAGCTCAACAACATCGGCGCCGTGAATATGGAAAGCCTTGCCGAACTCGATGAGTTGGAGTCTCGCTACGGCGAGTTGTCTGAACAGTATCAGGATTTGGTAAAGGCCAAAGAAACGCTCGAACGGATCATTCAGCGTATTAACGTCGACAGCCGGCAAATGTTTGAAGAGACGCTGGAAGTCATCCGCGAGAACTTTCAAGCGCTCTTCCGTCGTGCCTTCGGTGGTGGCCAAGCAGACATCGTCGTCGAAGAGGACGTTGACATCCTGGATGCTGGCATCGATATCGTCGCCACTCCGCCTGGCAAACGTTCGCTAAACATCTCGTTGCTAAGCGGTGGCGAACGTGCACTTACGGCCGTAACTCTCTTGCTTGCAATCTTCCGCCATCGCCCCAGCCCATTCTGCATCTTAGATGAAGTAGATGGTCCGCTGGACGAGGCGAACATTGGTCGTTTTGTTGACGTACTGAAAGAATTCCTTGCGACCACCAAAGTCGTCATCGTTACGCACTCCAAAAAAACGATGTCCGCGGCGACGACCCTGTACGGTGTCACCATGCAAGAGTCGGGTGTGTCCAAACGAGTTTCAGTTCAATTTAACGATGTCAGGGAAGACGGGAGTATTCGCAAGGGCGCCGGTGGCGGCGGTAGCACCGAAGATGAAGATGCTGCATAGCTAGACGCCTGCTCGCACCGAGCTCGCGACCGGCATCGGCAACGACAATCTCTCGATCGAACGCCCCCACGATCCGCAAGCGGTGCCTGCACCACCTCGACTAGCCGAGTTCGATTGGCTGCATCTTCACATCGCTGATAGCCAGCAACGCTTCGGTCGATGGAATCATGCCGAATATGCTGCGACGAGCCGCGCCGCGACGGCCCAACTGCCGTCACGTCTCCGTTGACCGATGCAATCCGAATAATCCCTACAACTCAGCATTACCGGCGTTAACCGCGACCAGCTGCAAGACCATTCCTTGTAAACCAATGCATAACAACGGTTTACGCGACATCGACCTGCCTATTCATCGCTTCAGGAACGCCAGGAATCACGCTTGCGAACCCCCATGCCGGTATGACATGCGAAAGTTCTTAAAGTCATACCCCCGTTTGAATCGAAACTTACATTCGGGAAGGCATAACTGCGAACCACGATCGCCGCGGTTCGAGGTCCGCCTTCCTGTGTAGGGGGGGTCCCTGCCATTGGCGTCCTGCCATCACTGTGGAGTTAAGAATTGCGCCCTGCTGCAATTCCTGCTTCGCTGCGTGAAGTGATTGCCGCGCGTGTTCTCCCCTTCCACCTCGACGATTTGAACATCGAAAGGTTCACATCGGAGAGACAATTTGGAAGAAGCTTAGACCCGCATCTTCGCCGAATCGAATTGTTGCTTCGTTGTAGTCGTTTGGTGTTTTTCGTTTCAACGCGAGGACGGATCCGAACGGAGAAACGTAGGAAGCGATTCCTTATTGTAGCGATACGGTCCCGACCCAGAGTGTTTGGAAACTGAATGTCACTCTCTTTTGAGTGACCTCGATTGCGACAACGGATTGAAGCAATGTTCAGCGGATGAGTACTTGGGACCCGCAGGTTGCGAAAGCCCTTGGGCTGACGTAGCAAGGTTAACTAACGAGAGCGTATGGAGAACCTGTGATGAAGGTCTTCACAACCGGTCAGGTCGCAAAGATCTGCAAAGTGGCCCCGCGCACTGTGAGTAAATGGTTCGACTCGGGCCGCCTGAAGGGCTATCGAATTCCCGGGTCACAGGACCGGCGTATCCCACGTGAGTACCTGATTAAATTCTTGAAAGAGCATGGTATGCCTCTTGGCGACCTCGAAGACGAGGCAATGGCCAAGGTGCTTATCGTTGCTCAAGATCAAGTTTTGATCGAGAACTTGCGACGGGAGCTACCACCAGAGAAGTCATTCCGAGTTGCTGTAGCCGCAAGTGGTTTCGAAGCCGGTATTCAGGCTGAGAGTTTCCACCCCGACTGCATCATCTGTGACTTTTCCATTGGTAAGGTCGAAGCACTACAGATTTGCCAGAACCTGAAGCGTAATAGCGATTTCACGGAGACGATCCTGATCGCTTTGCTTCCTGATGATGGTAGTTCGATCAGCTTCGATCGGTCCAGTATCAATGAAACGTTTAAGAAGCCATTCGACGCAGCTTTGCTCGCCGAACGACTTCGGACGCTCATTGGAGCCAAAAAGGAACTCGTCTAAATCAGTCCAGCCATCTTTGGCTGCTCTGATTTGAATCGCCGCTCTAATAACCCGTCCCTGGCTGACCCCCGTTGACGGTTTAACATAGATACTGGGGTAGTTGAACGAATCAACTACAGGGCGCTTCTTCCCGGAGAAAGCGCCCGCACCCCCGGTTTCTATCTGCCTGCACTCTGCAGTAACGAATTCTTCTCGCGCCGGAAGTTCTCTCCGCCGCACTCTGCTACCCGCCTGGCTTTGATTCTACCCCGGTTTTGCTCGAAACCTGGATTTGAGTGCATGGGCTTGCTGGCTGCTCAGCCACACAACGCAAAATGCCAACTAGGCTTGAGCGTGCCGTGCCTGGCGAGGCGGAACGGCCGTCTCCCCCACCTGCTCGTCTTTGGACGGACTCTCTTTCGCGACTTCCAAATGATGCGGCAGCTCAAACTCTCGTAAGAAACTCGGTTTGTCCTTTCGACCACCGCCTACGTAGTCTCGCCACACCGCGACGGCCGCCTCTGACTCGGCTACGCCCAATTCGCAAAGAAAGTCGAAGATGCGTTCCGTTAACTTTGCCAGCGGAATTCCATGCAGCTTCCCATCCTTTGCGTACAGCCAATCACTGAAGGCCAAAACTCTTGCGAATGCAGTGGGTGTCTCATCTGCAGATGACGTGGCCTGCCCCAACAAAAGTGGCATCGAATTCAGGAAATTGCCACTGTTGCCAATCAAGTCCCAATAGCGTGCAAAGCGACGCATGCGTTGCATTTCCGCAAACGAAATTTCACTGGTCGACAGGATCTCATAGGGAGGATGGGGACTGTAGACCATCTGCCATTCTTCGTCATGCCGCGTAATAGGCGTCCCCTTTAGCCGTTTCAGGATGCCCACCTGAATCTCTTGCGGCTGCAAGGCAATCAGTCGATCAAAGCCGCAGCCAAAGCTGGCCACCGACTCGCCTGGCAAACCAACAATCAAATCCGAGTGAATGTGAACTCCCGTTTCGTTACGAAGGAAGCGAAAATTGGTTTCCAGTTGCGCGTTGTCTTGAGCTCGACTGATACGATCGCCCACATCATCATTGAATGTCTGCACCCCGATTTCGAACTGCAACGAACCCGCTGGAAACTCGGCGATTAGACGGCGCAAATCATCCGGCAGTCGATCCGGAATCATTTCGAAATGCAGGAACATGCCCGGCGTATAGCGATCTAGGAAGAACTGCAAAATTGCTTTGCTGACGCGGATATTCAGATTGAACGTTCGATCTACGAACTTGAACTGCTTTGCGCCGCGATCCAGCAATCGTTGCATAGCATTCAGGAACTCGTCGACGTCCGCCAATCGAACAGGGATGTCTAGCGCTGACAGACAGAACTCGCATGTGAAAGGGCAACCACGGGAAACCTCGACGTAGATCACTCGATGTGCGATGTCCTCGTCATCATAAAGCTCGTATGGCAGCGTCAGTTGATCGAACTTTGGCGGCGTAGCGTGGACTACTTTTTCGACGGGCACCAATCCCGATAGCAGCTGTTCACACAGCGCTGGAAACGCCACGTCGCCTTCGCCGCAAACTACATAGTCGGCTGCCTCAACGATCCGCTGTCCGTCAGTCTCATAACTGACTTCGGGGCCACCAAGGACAACGGTTACCTCTGGTGCGACACGCTTGAGCTCTTCAACCAACCGCGTCGCCGGCTCAACGTTCCAAATGTAAACGCCGATGCCCACGATTTTCGGTTTGTGTTCGAGAATCGCACTCAGCAGTTCGAGCGAATTGTCTTTGATTCCAAATTCCAGCATCGTTGTCTGCTCACGCAACGCGCCCATGTTGGCAAGCAGATAGCGCAAACCAAAGGCGCTATGCCAGTAGCGGGCGTTCAGGGTGCAAATGACGATGTCAGACATGACCGATAGCATATTTGCCGGCGGCTCTTCCGGTAAGGACCGTGAACCTGCTCAGCCAAAGACTCGTCGCGGATTTCCACCGCTATCAAGTCAGTGCCAAGCGACTTCACTCGATGCATTGGTGGCACAGGAGTGCAAAAACCCACGGTACTTTTGCTTCCCTCAACGGCTTACTTCAGATTTCGTTACTTCGACCCAAGGGAGGGGCACATTCTGCCGAAAACTCAGCCCAGACGCGCAAGTCGAACGCTAACCGATGAAATCAGTGCAAGCAACTCACAACGAGAGCGGCCAACACTGGCAGGCGGGTAGCTAAGCCAGCGACAACGAGCACGTCTTGCGTACGAAGCTACAACTTGAACTCGACGAATTGGAATGAGTGGCTCCCATGGTGAACAAGCAACTTAGCTTTGAGCGTTTGGAAAAAAGAGTCGTCCTAGATGCCGCGACATTTTCGATCGTTGGCCAATCGCCATCGGGCTGGGTCACCATCAACAACTATGCTGTCGTCGGCGGAACGTTACGTGGTGGTAGCAATGCCGAAGAAGGCTGGCCGTTGAAGGCACTGGCGGACTTCACGCGTGATGGCGTGACGGACGTGCTGATCCGCCAGGCCGGCGGCGAATGGGAACTCCATGTGAATGACGGCGGCCAGCTACACGCGGTCCCGTGGTTCGAAAGGCCCGACACCGTTGGCTCCAGCGAACTTGTTCCGCCCAACGTTGATCCTACCGCAACAAGGGCATCCGATGACGCAATCATTGTCGGCGCCGAGGACTTCGATGGCGATGGGCAAACAGACGTCGCACTCTACGACGAAGTAACCGGAGAGCTATGGACGGCAATCGCACAAGACACCTATGTCGAGGAACAGTTGTGGGCAACGCTACAGCCGGTGCTTGCTCAAGACCGAATCTTCGTCGGCGATT
>CAYQMZ010000609.1:0-5239 GCA_964418725.1 uncultured Pirellulaceae bacterium | reverse complement strand
ATACTCGATTGCATGCAGAAAAATGTCTTGTTCGCTTTTCATAGCTCGCCTCAGTTCGCGTAGTTTGAGTCCCTCAAGACGCTATGCGAGATCTGACGGAAGACCCCGCCACAAAACTCAGGAACTTCTCGCGGCAAGAGCCGAGTCACTGTCTTTCGCCACCTAACTCCCGAAATAGCCATGCTTTAGCGAAGGTCCATAAGCGCTCTGTTGACCGCTGTGAGAGATCCAGTACTTCGGCAGCTTGTGGAATCGTTAGTCCAGAAAAGTATCGCAGTTTCACTAGCATGGCAGCCGACTCGTATTCAGAATCCAACCGATTCAGCACTTCATCAAGCGCCAACAAATCAACCTCAGATTCGGGTGCCGCCACATCAAGAGTTTCGATGGGCTTTCGCACCCAATCACCGCCTCGTTTGGCCGTCTGTTTGTGTCTGGCGGCTTCGATCAAGATCCGCCGCATGGCCTCGGCAGCGGCTGCATAAAAATGCTGTCGAGAATCCCATCGCTGTTGGTGATCTGTATCCACCAGCCGCAAATAGGCCTCGTGAACTAAGGCGGTCGCATGCAAAGTCTGTCCAGAGCGCTCGTGCCTTAGGCGTGTCTGGGCCAATCGCCGCAACGCACTGTAAACCAGCGGCAAAAGCTTTTCGGAAGTCTCTGCCCGATTCTTAGAAACCGACAATTCGGTTAGGGTCTGGGTGACATCTGCTTTGCTCATAAGTGGAGTATAGCTAGTGCAATTACTCATTCACCAGCGAACCCGCTTCTCATCTGTCGCAAGTACGCCGGATACCGCTGCTTGTTTGCCGGGTTCCTTAGAAACAGCGGCCACATCAGCCGCAGAATCAAAGCGAATCGGCATAAACTCGGAGTTCTTTTCACCCGCTGACCCCAGGTGGTTGCGTTTTGCCAGGCGGAGACTTGGTTTTCGGTGCAATCAGGAGAGAACCGGTGGGTGTCGCAAACTCTGTCAGATGCTCACGGCGTCCGCGGTATGTGGCGTGATCGCTTTGGTGGCGGTGTAAGAGGTCCTGCAGACACGATTCGGTTTTCAAACTGTGATCTTCGATGGCCTCTAACTTGCTGCTCGTAGTGCTGAGCTGAGAATTGCTGCGAAAGGTCAGCGTTACGAAACCTTGCTGACATATCAAGCAGTGCACGCCATGTTTTTTGGCGTTGAACGGACCAGTACCCGTTCAGGGAGCGGAAAGTTGAAATGATTGCCTGCAATAAACAAGTTAGAGGTGAGTTGAATGTCGGTTCAAAAATCTGTTGCGTTGATCTTGGCAGGTGGCGTAGGTTCTCGACTCCATCCGCTTACGAAGGACCGTGCAAAGCCTGCAGTTCCGTTCGGCGGGAAGTACCGCATTGTCGACTTCACGCTGTCGAACTGCTTCCACTCCGGAATACGACGCATTCTGGTTATGACACAATACAAGTCACATTCGCTGCAGATGCACCTGCGTGATGGATGGTCAATCTTCAACCCCAATATTGGTGAGTACGTGACCCCAGTACCACCTCAACAGCGAACAGGCGATTCTTGGTACGCCGGCACGGCGGACGCAGTCTATCAGAACCTCTTCCTACTGGAACGAAGTGAAGCTGATTGGGTGGTCATCCTGTCGGGAGACCATATCTACCGCATGGACTATGCGGCGATGATTGACTTTTGCGTCAGCAAGAAAGCGGACGTCGGAGTTGCGTGCATGACCGTATCTCTCGCGGATGCTAGTTCCTTCGGAATCTTGGCCGCTGACGAACGGGGCCGCATCGTGCAATTCGAAGAAAAGCCCAACACGCCAAAATGCATTCTCGGAGACGCGGGACACGCGCTAGCGTCTCTGTATCTTGAGGTTGCGCGCCGAACCATGGGCGTCTACGTCTTCAAAAGGGACCTGCTCTGCCGAGCGTTGCGAGAAGATAACGAAAACGAGAATTCTTCACATGATTTCGGGCACGACCTGCTCCCACGTCTTGTGCGGACGCACGGAGTCTACTGTTATCGATTCGGGTCGTCACGTGGCCGGGTGAGCGTGGACCGTTACTGGCGGGATGTTGGCACAATCGATGCCTATTACGAAGCGAATATGGACTTGTTAATCCAATCCCCGCCGCTTGATCTGTATCAGGCTGATTGGCCAATTCACACTGCCGAGTCTCAAGCTCCACCAGCCCGTACCGTTCCAGGTCCTTCTGGTCTGAGCGCCAAGGTCGAGGACGTGATGTTTGGGGCTGGTAGCATTGTCTGCGGCGCTACGGTTCGCCACTCCATTCTCTTCCGGAACGTTGTGATCGAAGAGGGGGCATCGGTCAAGAACTCAATCTTGCTGGACGATGTTGTGGTGGGAGCCGGTGCGAAGCTGAAAAACTGCATTATTGACAAGCACGTAATCGTCCCGGCTGGTGAAGCAATCGGATACGATTCAAAGTTCGACGAAAAGCGTTTCACTTTGTCTGACTCTGGAGTAGTTGTCGTACCGAAGGGCCATCAATTCGCACCCGTTTCGGCAAGCAATACTGAAGACGACACGGTTGAAATGGCAAATTATGCGACAATGGACGATACGGTGACCCTAGATGCGGAGTCTGCGTCGCACGCAGACTCAGTCGATTCCAAAGATCAGTCCGCGTTGCCCTGGCGTAGTCCGGACTCATAGAACTCACCAAGTCGCAACCAGCGAATGTCCAAGAATTCTAGCCGGCATCGGCTTGTCAACCCTCTAGCTCGTACGGAAATAGCGTAAGCTCCGAGGTCGTCGTCACCGACTGCAGCTACTCGGAGTTCGAATCATTAAGGGTCGAACTCCGCTGCCGATGAATCTCTACGGCTGATTTCGCCCCCACACTCCTTAGATACTCGGCCAATTCGGGAAGTGACGCAACGGCCCAATCAAGTGGAGACAAATGCTGTTCTCCCCAAGTCTCGAAAGTCCTGTTTACATCGATCCCGTGTTGTACCAACAGCTTTGCAATCGCAACGCCATTGCCCTTGATGTTGCGCGCCGCACTGAACAGAAGGCGATCGTCCCGGGAAGCCGGATCGGCTCCAAGTAACAACAGCGTTTCAACAAGTCGAAGATTCCCTTCACCGATTGCTATATCGAGTGCGGTTCTCCCGGCAGAAGGCGGCGAGTCTGCTGTGCATCCCTTGGCAACCAGCAGCCGAATCAGTTCCTCGTTCTCCATTCGTGCTGCAAGCGAAACCGCACCGAATTCGTCGAGGTCTGCCGCCTGGCAACCCTCAATTAGTCTTCGAAACTCAACAAGCGGTGCGCGCTGTGCACGAAGATTGCCAAATTTCGACTCTAGTGAATTCATCTATTTTGAGTTTACCTTTGGCAAGTTGAGAGGACTCACACGTTCGATTATACGGACCGTGACTCGCTCCGCAGGGTTGCAGCTTTAGGGTTTGTAAATCTACCAGATGCAGAGGGAATTTGATCGCAAAATAGGAAACCGACGTTCCTGAGGTCACTTCACCGATTTCAACTTGGTACATTCGCAAGTCTCATTCGTCACATCAACCGAGCGCACTTTGAACGGCCGCAAACTTGCACGATACGAATCACCGATGCAGGAGCCATGCTTGTGGTGGATTGGGGGTTGTGCATTGCTGCAAGTTGCCATTTCGTCGGCCGACCGAACCTTGATAGAATCCCAGACTGTATTTTCACGGATTGGCTCGCCAACCGGCAAAAAACTACTGTTTTGATTTTATGGATGAATCCGCTAACACTACCATTCAGAATCCCAAGCCGACTCGTCGATGGTTCCGTTTCAGTATTCGGAGTTGGTTCGTTCTGTGTTTAGTGTTGGCGATTGCGTTCTCGTGGACGTCGGGACCAGAAACAGTTTGTGTTTCGGTTCGAAACGGAACAGCAACGTCTTCAGTGGAAGGTCCGGTGCCGCAAGTGTCTTTGGCCGACGGAAAAACGTTACCAAGCGTCACCGTTCATTCCCCCACATTCCGTTCGGTAGACGTCAAAGGAGAGGCTGCCGTTATCGGCCCTCTCGCACTTGCGCACGGTAAGCTCGCAGTGGTTTGTGAAGGTGACACCAGGATAGTGGATGTAATCGAGGCACTAAATAACGTAGGGGCTCCCACTTCTGACGTTGTCGGGATTATCACATTTCTGGATAAAGCAGGTCGCCTCCACGGTAACCTAATCATCGATTAGAGACGTTGCCAAAACGCTCAGCTTGTACACAGACTCAACTCTTCCTGCCGGCTTAACGGCGACGCACCCGATAGACAATGGCTCAACTCTCGCACGACGAATGTGTCCGATTGCTTGCCGATGCAGCTGCAGAGATGCGCGGCGCTATTTCATCTTTTGTCGACTCGGCAACATTGGCATCAATCGATCGGTCAATCGCACAGGCGAAGTATGCGGCTTCCAATGAACTGCCCAACTCTGAACTCCAAGAGTCGGCGAATTCTGCTACGCAATTGACGGGCCGAACAGAGCTGTACTCGCAGGGACTGTATCCGGACAAGTCTGACCGCAATGCGCCGCTTGGACGGCTTTCGCCCGATCAGCTTACGTCGGTTCGCGATGTAGCCGATGTCGCTGCAAGAGCTCTACGGGCTGCCACTGGTAACCTCCAAAACGCTAACATTGAATGCCAGAATGGTATCAGCTGGGCATATGCGCTGGCCGAACGGATCGACGACAACGACCTGCTTTCTCGTATCAACTACCTTGTAGATTCGTCCCATCGAATCCCATCACGCGAGATGGGTAACAGTCCGATGCACTGTCAGCGGCGATGGTGGGCGTTTTGGGAATGGTTGCGGCGTTCACCACCACCTGGTGATCGGTAACGCTATTTCGCGAGAGACGATTTCATGACTGCCGCCCAGTTCGTCTTAGCCTTTTGCGCGGTGGTGCTCGTTCCGGTTAGTAGCTTAGTCGGATCTCGCTGCCTTCGTAGCGAAAACAACACTCAACAGAGAAATACCAAACGCGTTCTTTGGGGAGTGCTTTTCCTCTGTGCTGCTATCGCCAAAGCCTGCTTTCCCAGCTACCCAGACGCTCCGACAGCACCCGTCGGGGTGTCCTTCACTTTACCGGTTTTGCTCGGCGCAGTTCTGCCTTGATACGCACGTGTATCCAATCACCATTCACATGTAAATTGCCTTTTTAAGGCCGTCATCCCCATAGCGGAGGGCGCAAGAGACCGCGTAGGTTTCGAAGGGCGGGCGTTGTGAGCCAGTCGCGTTGTCGCAGAT
>CAYQMZ010000608.1:0-5251 GCA_964418725.1 uncultured Pirellulaceae bacterium | reverse complement strand
TGCTTGCCATCTATGCGTTGAAGGCCGCCGCCTGGATCATCCTGGTCAAGCTGGGTGCTTGGTGGGCCAAGCTTTCCGAATGCTTTGGACTCTCGCTTTTGGATGTCTAGTGCTAAAGGCTATCTACCCTTTGCTTTACCTGAACACCATGTCGAGGGTGTCGTAACGCATATCTATTGGCCTCGAGATCGCATGCGAAAGTTACGGTGACAATCGCATACTTTGCCACAGAAACATTCAGTTGTTTCATGGGTGATGACGGTGTGATCGATGTGAGCGAAAACCCGAAAAGCGACAGGCACTTCGTAAATCATTCTGTGAAAGGCGAATCGCCAATCTATCTTTCCGGATAGATGTCTTTCGGATCTTTCTCGGTCACCATTAGCGACTGCGATGATTCCGACGAGATCATCGGTGCGGTGGTGAACGTCAATTGTGAAGAGTTACGCAAGACGCGAACAGACAGAGCGCGGGTCGCATTCCCGTTAGCGCTAATCTGAAAACTCTGTTGCCGTTTCAACCTTTGGCTCCGGCGTTTCGAGCAACTAACTCGATGAAAGCCGGTGCACGCGAGAATATGCTCGCACAGGTAGCCCTCATGAAACACAGACCTACAGGATTGCTGCTGGTAATGGCGATTGCCTACTGCTGCGGTAATGCCTGCGCTAATGCTGAAGAAGCTGGTTTGTGGAAGGTCGGCATGTCTGCTGCGCTCAGCGGTCCCGCCAAGGCACTTGGAAATGGCATGCGACATGGCATCGAAGCCTATTTCGAACAAGTCAATCGCAATGGCGGAATTCACGGACGTGATCTCAAGCTGATCTGCCGAGATGACGCCTACGAACCGGCCAAAACAGCCCCCAACATGCGGTACTTTGCTGAGACCAAACGTGTCTTCGCCTGTATCGGCAACGTGGGTACGCCAACCGCAGCCGTCGCGTTCCCTATTGCTATTCAAAACAAGCTGCCATTGATCGGAGCATTCTCTGGCGCCGGGATTCTTAGGAAGTCGCCACCGGATCGCTACGTCATCAACTACCGAGCCTCCTACGCGGAAGAAATCGCGGAGATGATCGATGGTTTGATCGGCTCGCTAGATATCACCCCCGATCAGATCGGCTTCTTTACACAGAACGACGCTTATGGCGACGCCGGCTGGAGTGGCGGCATGGCGGCTCTCGAAAAACGCGGCTACGCGAATGCCAAGCGTCTGCCGCACGGTCGCTACCGTAGGAATACCACCGATGTCGAAGGCGGACTGAGCCGATTGCTGGATCCGCGTTTTGATGTTCGGGCAGTGATCATGGTGGGTGCGTACAAGCCTTGTGCAAAGTTCATCAGACTAGCTCGCCAACACCACTTCAACCCGATCTTCCTGAACGTCTCGTTCGTTGGCAGCGACGCTTTGCTTGCCGAATTGGGCGATGCCGGGGAGGGCGTCATTGTCACGCAGGTGGTTCCATTGCCGGAAGGCGATACCGTGGCCGCGAAAGAGTTTCGAGGTTGCTTGAGCAGTGAACGACGAAGCTTTGTCAGCTTTGAAGGCTTCTTAGCCGCAAAGGCGTTCGTGATGGCCTTAGATCGCGCGGGGAGAGACGCCGATCCGGAAGCGTTGATTGACACGATCGAGTCAGGACGAGCGTTCGACCTGGGACTGGGGCCTATTCACAAACTATCAAAAACGGAACATCAGTTTAGCCATCGAGTCTGGCCTACGGTGATTCGATCAGGGCGGTTCGTCGCATTAGATTCCTGGAAAGACGTCGATCTGGGAGGCAAGTTGTAATGAAAGCTTTCGGTCAATCGATTGAATCCAATCTGAAATTGATTGCCGTAGTTGGTGCAGCCATCTTTTTGACGCTGTTGGGTGCGCTAATTTTCGTGCAGCGAGGGCTGGGGTCGACTCAGGCCGCTCTCGTTGATGACGTGGTACCTACAACGCGTGTCCTGGGCGACCTGACGGGCGCATTGGGCGACATCTTTTTACGGCAGAGCCAAATCGTTTCGTCTAGCGCCGATACGTTGCCCGCATTCGCGGATCGCAGTAAACAAGAGCGCGCCGTCGCAGAGAGTCTGGGTCGGCTCGAATCCCTAATGGCGTCCAGCGGTCTAACAAATCACGAACGATTCCCTGAATCGGATTTCAGCCAGCTCCGACAAAACCTAACAAACTTCATGGCGGTTGATAGCGACCTACTGCAGGCTGTGTCGCATCACCATCATCTCGAAAACCTGTTCAACGCCAGCGTCGAAGCGATCGACTTTGACCTTCGAGTTTTGATGCAGGAGTCCAGCGGCCTAGCCGGCGAACTGCGTCTTGAATACATCACGATGCTGAGACGCATTGATCAGGGATTGGATGACGGCGAAGTCAACATCGCCGCAGTTCGCTCCGCAATCGTTGGCAACGCGCGAAGCCAACTAGATGCGATCGATGAGCTGGACGACGCGGTACTCAGCTTAGGCGTTTTGGCTGGCAAAGTCGGCCTGACGATGAGCGACGATGCCATGAATTCGTTGGCCGCCAACCAATTGGCTCAAAACCGCGATCGGATCACGTCTGCGATCAAGGAAATCGAACGCGTCATTACCGATCCCTCCGTTGCTCGTCGCATCGAAAAGATTCACGTCTACGCCGACGATATGGTTTCACGTGTCGGTGACGAATCGCAGCCTCAGAATTTGGCAACGCTAAGGCGTCAGATCCTGGCCCAAGATCGCTACGTGCATCAAATACAGGAAGCGGCATCGGGAGCAGCCGGCAACCTGAACCAAAACACAACTGCGTTGCGTAGCTTTTCCGAGAGCGTGGCTCGCGCCGCGCAACAAGAAGCCACAAATACGATCCAAACCAGCCGCTACGCCACGGTGGTCGTTTGTGCGTTTGGGTTGGCGCTGGCATGCTTGGGCTGGACTCGGGTTCAAAAGAGTATCGTTAGCCTTAGAGCGCAGAACAAACAGCTCGGCCGTCTGTCTGGCGACCTTGCCCGTGCAAATGACGGCTTGGAGAAAACGGTCGCCGATCGTACCGCCGCGTTGCAGTTGATCCTCGACAGTTCGGGCGAAGGCATGGTCGCCGTGAACATGGACGGCACGCTGCACCCAGAACGATCCCGAGCCGTGACAACCTGGTTTGGCGAAGCTCCGGCCGACGTCAAGATCTGGGACTATCTGGCGGGTTCTGACGAGCACTTCGCCGATTCGTTCGAAATGGCATTCGACCAGATTGCGATGGACTTTCTGCCGTTCGATGTCTCAGCAGGACAAGCTCCATCCATCGTTCGTCGCGATGGGCGAGCCTACGGAATCAACTTCCGCGAGGTGCGTGAAAACGACGAGCTTTCCCAAGTCTCTTTGATCATTCGCGACGTGACACGAGAGCTTGAAGCGGAAAAAGCGGAAAGCGAAGCTCGAGAACTTCATGCCGTTGTACGTCGACTCTTACGAGACCGACTAGGTTTCCAACAGACGATCGAAGAATGCACCGAACTGATCCACAACGTGCAGCAATGCCGCGACATGACACTAATCAATCGCGGACTGCATACGATCAAAGGCAATACGGCGTTGATTGGCTTCCAACGAATTTCGGACTACGTGCATTGCTTGGAAGGCATCTTGATTACGGACGAGCGAATGCCGACCAAGCAAGAGGTCGACCAACTCGCAGACCTGTGGTACGAATCACTGGGCCAAATCGAAGAATGGTTGGATCTGGGGCGAACCGATCTGCACGTCGAAGAAGCCGACCTTGACCGCTTGATCGAACTGACGAAGAGCCAGGCCAGTCCTGACGACATCGTCCACGCGTTGGAAGTCTGCAAGTGGGAACCCACGTCGTTCATTCTTCGCCGACTGTCCGATCGAATCAAGCAAGTCGCCAAGCGGTTGAAGAAACAAGTGGACGTCGTCACCATCGACGGCTCTCTTCGCATCCCACCCGATGCGCTGAAGGGCTTCTGGACAGCGATCACGCACGTCTTGCGTAATGCCGTAGACCACGGACTAGAGGACAACGACGAACGAAGCGAACTTGGCAAACCGGCCGCCGGAAGAATCACGCTTTCGACATGTATGAGCGATGGATTCTTAGAAATCCGTGTTGCGGACGACGGACGTGGTATCGATTGGGAACGCGTAATGAAGCGGGCCGAAGACCACGGGCTCCCCTGCTCCACACACGATGATTTGGTAAATGCACTGTTTAGCGACGGGCTCTCGACACGTGATACCGCGACGGACATTTCCGGTCGAGGCGTCGGCTTGGGAGCAGTGACTGCGATCTGCGAAGAGTTGCACGGAACGGTCGATGTGACTTCAGAACTGGGCAAAGGTACCGAATTCAGTTTCCGATTCCCTTGGAAATCGATCGACTCGCGAACCAAGGTGAAAACCGCAACTCAAGCAAAGTCGCCGCACGCAGTGTCGTAGCCTGTCCCTTACGTTATTAGCCCATGTGCGACGTTCGAGTTTGCATTACAGGTCGCGAAGGTAGGCCAGCAAGTCCGACATCCTCGCTGGGGTGATCTTGGTCTCGAAGCCTTCCGGCATCAAAGACTTGGCAGATCGTTTCGTCAGTTGGATGGCAGATCTCAAAACGGTCCGCTTCTTTCCGGTGGCGTCGACGACCGCCAGTGAACTATCGGCCTCATCAGCGATAATGCCACTCAACACCTCGCCGTTCTTTAAGACGACGGAATAGTTCAAATACTTCGGATCAACGTTCTGGCTTGGATCTAGAATCGACGTCAGCAATGCGTGACGCGACCGGCTGGTCAACGTTCGCAGATCCGGACCGACAGGCTTCGCGTTGCGGTCCAGCGTGTGACAGTTCTTGCAGTTTTCGTCAAAAACGGCCTTCCCAGCGGCAATGTCGCCAACTGCTAGGTCGTTCGCATAGCGACTGACCAGGTTCATAGCGTTGCGTGGCGAAGCGTCACCTAGGATCCGATTGGCAAGCCGACGTATCGATTCGTCTTGCGATTGCTTCAGTCTCTGTCGCTGGACGAGCCCGATGTCTTGGCGGTGAATCGTGCCGTCCTGGATGGCGTCTAGCAGCAGTTTGCTCCAATCGACGCGACTCACTAGCGCGTTGGCGGCGCGCTGTTGTTGCAGCGGTAGATAGCTGGGCCAGTTTCGAATCAGAGTCGCGGCCGCTTCATCTTTGGGTATGCCAGCAAGGCGATCTAGTGCTGATGCTTGAACCAACGGACCGTCAGGCGAATCAACCAACTGTCCCAAGAGTGAGATG
>CAYQMZ010000607.1:0-5259 GCA_964418725.1 uncultured Pirellulaceae bacterium | reverse complement strand
GTTGCTTCTGACTCGATCATCTAGCAACGGTTGAAGTGGCTGCAGTAGATCGAAATCAGGGGAGTCCTCGGTGGCTCGCGGGAATGCGTACGCGCGATCTTGACCGAACCGAACCGGACACCTTGTATAACGACAGATCACCGCAAACCGAAAGTCGCACGAAGCGTGACGCTATTTTGTGGATGTTAAGTCAGCCACTTGGGATGCTTCGCTTTTGGGCAGCCACGCACGATGAGCTGCAAGCACGTCTTGGCGGCTCGTGATGTCGGCGACGTTCCTCCATTCGTTTGGGTCCGCATCATGATCGTACAGTTCTTCCGTGCCGTCGGCGTACCGGATGTATCGCCACCGAGCAGATCGAACGGCATGGTTGCCGGGGAGGTACGTCATGATCGCCGGCTGGCTCCACTTAGATTTCGGGCTTCTCAGCAATGGCACGATGCTTTGCCCATCGCACGATGGATCGGCGGCTAAGCCTGCCAGATCAAGCAGGGTGGGATAAAGCGTCGACATATCGATTGGCTGATTGCACTTTGATCCGGGCTGCGTGACGTTGGGGGCAACGACCAAGAACGGAATGTGATTGCTCTTCTCCCACAATGCAAACTTCTCGATGTGTTCCTTTTCGCCGAGGTGAAACCCATGGTCCGACCAAAGCACCACGATCGTGTTGTCGGACATGTTGCTTTGGTCCAAGGCATCGAGGATGCGTCCTATCTGAGCGTCGGCGAAACGGATGCACGCGGCATAGCTGCGGACGAACTCCAGGTATGAGCCGGGCTTGGTGTCTTCGATCCGTTGCATGCCTTGCCAGAACCAGCGTTTGCTTTTCATGAGCTTGTGCGCACCGGTCGGCAAATCAGCCATGTCATTCGTCGCACGTTCTGGGGCCCCGATGTTTTTATTCGCCGTGTGGTACTTCAGCGGGGCGAAAAACGGTGAGTGCGGCTTGAAGATACCCACCGCTAGAAACAATGGTTGTTTCGCCTCCCAGGTCCGCAGTGTCTCCACCGCATAGTTCGTCGTTTGAAAGTCGATCGAGTCTGATTCGGTCGGTGGCCAAACGCCCCAGTCCGTATTGCGGGAACCATACTTGGGTGCACCATTCAGTTTGCGTGATGGGTACAACTGCGGTCGCATGTGCTGGAAGTCATGGAATGACCCAGCATCGTGGAATGCTCCGTTCAGATGGTGGTGAAAGATCTTGCCAGCACCTCGAACGCGGTAGCCGGCATCGGCGAAGCGTTGGAAGATTGTTTTGCGTTCCGGGCTGGCTCGCCGCCAGTCACTCTTGTTGCCATACACTCCGGTCGTCGTTGGCCGCAAGCCGGTAAGCGTTGCGGCTCGGGATGGGTTGCACGCCGGCGACATACAGTAGGCATGGGTGAACAGTGTGCCGCGGGCCGCCAGACGTTCCAGGTTCGGCGTCTGAATCGGTGACTTCGCGTCGAGTAGCGATATCCAGTCGTTCATGTCGTCGACTACTATCATCAGCACATTGGGCGTGATTGCCGCGAACGCACCGTGACTTGTTAGCAGCAACAGGCAGGCGGCGACGAACCCAACAACGGCGATCGCACGTGCATTTCGGGTTCTCCGTAGTTTGGTTCTCATTTTTTCCTCTGACGGTGACGAGGCCGCTGAATCGGATTTCTAACGTGATGGTTCCCTATTGATCTAGTGGGGTTGCTGCCAAATTGACTTCACCGGTCTCTCACCGTTGTTGCAATCCACATGCAACTTTCGGAAAGAAATAGAAATTTCGTGTAGCAATTTGGGCCGTTCGTCGACCAATCCGCATTCGTGTGTTGGGATTCGTACAAATCGATTCCGATGACTTGTTTAAGATCAAAGCCTGTAGTTCGAGGCAAGGAAAGAGACTTATGCGACGTAAATTGTTGAGTTGGGCCGGGCTCTTTATCGTGTTGATCGCTGGCCAAGCAGATGCGGTGCACTACACCGTGACGTTTGAAGCACTTTGGAGTCAGTCGACACATCCAAACGCCTACGTCAGTTCGGCTCACTATTCGCCATTAATTGGTACGACACACAACGACACAGTTAGTTTCTGGACTCCCGGTGGTACTGCCACGCAGGGGATTGAGAACGTTGCGGAAACAGGTAGCGTGTCCGCCTTCATTACCGAGCTGAATTCTGCGATCGATGCAGGTACGGCAACGGCCGTCATTCGAGGTAGCAATTTCAGGTCTCCCGGGTCGCATGTGCAGACTTTCGAGACATCGCCGGATTTTCCCTACCTAACGCTGGCATCGATGATCGCTCCCAGTCCGGACTGGTTTGTGGGCATTTCGGGAATGGATCTGCGTGACGATAACGGTGAGTGGATCGACGAATTTGTCGTTCCGCTCTACCCATGGGACGCCGGAACAGAAGAAGGCAACGCACTGTCGCTTACAAACCCTTCGACCAGTCCGTGGCAGCCGATTCGTCGACTCGACACCGACGAATCGTCATTGCTGTTCGAGTCCGAGTTGTTTGGGAACTTTCGGATTCAGCGCACGGAGCCGTGTGATCTCAACCTGGACGGACTTTGCGATTTGCAGGATCTTTCGACAGCCGATGGACTGTACAGTGCGGGTGATCTAGAAATCGGAGTCGACGTTGTGCTGGGTGAGAACACCAGGTTTGATGTCAACGAGGACGGTCGGATTGATGGGGCCGATCTGGACGCGTGGCTCGGTTTGGCCGCCGAGCACAACGGTTTCGCTGAACCATATCTGAGAGGCGATACGAATCTGAATGACCACGTTGGGTTCGGCGACTTCACCGGATTGTCTGCAAACTTCGGAACGGGCCGTGAATGGTCAGAGGGCAACTATCGCGGATCGGGCGTTACCTCGTTTGCTGACTTTCTGTCGCTGTCACGTAACTTCGGCGAAGCCATCGCACGACAGCCCGCCAATGTGCAAGCGGTTCCCGAGCCATCATCAGGGATACTGGCAATAGCTGGACTGGGGCTGATCGCTGCTCGCACGAGGCGATTTCGTCGGGATCGCTGAGTTGGCGACGCCACGGTTGGGGTAATGCGGCTTAGGGATCAGCTCGCAAGCGATCAGAGGCGGATATCAAGAACCTAATGCGATGATGGCAAGGCAACTGGTTTCAACATTTGCCTTGCCAATCGGTTCACCGTTCGATTTGTAGTCCGTAATCCAGCCACCAGATTTGTCTTGCAGACGCCGTAACGTTGGAATGGCTTTATCAGGTAAGTCCTTTTGCACCCCGAGTCGTTTTGCTGCAATCGCCGCCAACGCGAGCTTGTACGTTGCATAGCGACCATGTGCTTTGACGACGGCGTCATTGAATCCTTTGCCGTCCCACATCGCCATGGCCGTATCGAAATCGCGTTTCGCCTGTTTCGGGTGAGATTTCGAGAGGTGAATCGCCGACAGCAAGAGCAAGTCGGCGTATTTTCGCCAGCCCTGTAGTTCGCGGTCGGTGACGACTTCTGTGCGGACAACCTTTCCATCACGAGTCGCGACATCCTTCAACAGATGATGCCTGAATGGAAGAGGTTCTTTCGCCTCGCCAAACAGGATTTCGATCTTCCCGGCTCGGTGGACATCAAATCGCTTGATCGCGTCGCGTATTTTCTTCGCGACTTTGGGATGGCTGTTGCTCAGGACCTTGGCCGCCAAGTAATTGTCGTGGAACAGCCAGTAGACGTTGTGCCCGCGGAATTCGGGAAGCAGTTCCATTTCGTCATCATATAGATCGACCAGAAACTGCTTTCCCTTGTGTATTGCCTGTGCGTTCAACTGCTTCGTTGATTCGTCGGCCGCGGCGGTTGTGGCAAACAGCGCCAAGCAACACGCAAAGAGCAACCGCTTGGTTAGAGGTGCGAGGCTTGTCGTGAGCTTGCAAGAGTTGGAAGCCGTGGGCGTTACAATATTCATGCTGGAACCGTCAGACGCTCGTACAGTTTTTTGTTTCGTGAGCATAGCGGTTTCGCATGCGGAAAACATTGGAAAAGCAACGCGAGCGGAACGCACTTAGGTCTCATCCGATTCCCAGCCAGCGAAGTAGTCGTTCCGGCATCGTGTCTTTGATGATTCTTTTTGCGCGTGCCTTCGTTCGCATGCGTCGCACTAAGGTGGCGTCGTCCATCAGGACCTCGACAAGCGACACCCCGTCGTGCGCGATGGCACTCTGTAGCTTACGTGGAAGATCCTGCGAGCCATCGAAGTACGTCACGCCCATCGAATCACAGAAAGCAGCCATATCCAACGGCGGCAGCACCGTTCCGGCTGCGTTTCCGTCGTAGCTTAGTTGTTGCGTCCGGATATGCCCAAAGTAGTTGTCGTTGAAGACTACGACAGTTGTCGGGAGTTTTAGTCTCACAGCGGCCAGCAACTGCAAGCCGCTCATCTGCAGCCCACCATCGCCGATGATCGCCACGATCTGGCGGTTAGCTCCCGTTGTGCGATTCGCTAGTGCGGCTCCGATCGATGCGGGTAAGCCAAATCCCATCGACTGGAAATTCGTCGGCACCAGGAGACCACCTGGAGATTGAACCACGTGGTGTCGTCTAGCCAGCATTTGATGCGTTCCCGAATCGGTCACTACGATCGAGTTCGTTGGCAATGCTTCACGCAACGCGGCAAAGAACGCCCTGGCTGTCGGCGGTGTGATCCCCTGGAACGTTGATTCGTTGGCTGTGTCGACTTGCGAGAAGAGCTGTCGCCAGTGCTCCAATTCATCAACGCTGCAGCCGTTAACGTCCGCGACCGCGTGCAGGGAATCGAGCAGCACATTCACGACGTCGCCCACATCCGCGTGGACCGAAGCATTGGCGGCGTAGTTGCCGCCCAACACGGGTTTGGCGGCGTCGACATGCAGCAGTTGGTCGTTTCGGAAATTGAGCCTATACCCTCGGCTGCCGTTCTCGCTAAAGCGAACACCGAGCGCTAGTACGCGATCGAAGGTTGCCACAAACTCATTCACGGTCGAGCAGGGCACCATGTCGGATTGGAGCACTCTTGGATGTGTTTCGCTTATGATGCCGCGGCCCGACGTCGTCGTGATTACCGCGGCCTTAATGTGATCGGCGAGCTTGTAGATTTGGTCGGAGTAGGCGACAGCGCCTCGACCGAGATACAGGAGCGTCCGTTGTCCGCAAAGCTCTTCTATCAGTTCCTGGCAGCTTTGTTGGTCGAATTTGCTGGAAGGTTGCGGTTCAGGTAGTTTGAATTCGCTATCACAGGGCTGGTCTAGGATTGTCGATTCGACGACGACCAA
>CAYQMZ010000606.1:4601-5270 GCA_964418725.1 uncultured Pirellulaceae bacterium | reverse complement strand
ACACGATGGACTTCACGGCGGTAACGGCACCACTCGACTTTATCATCGGCAGCGATATTCAAGTCACCGATGCATCAAACGTAGCTTGGCATCCATCGCTAAACATCGAAAACTTGCTCGGTGGAAGTTCTCTTGCTGACACGCTCACAAGCGGTGACGGAGACAATACCTGGATCATCACCGGGGCGGATATTGGAACGCTGAACGGCGTCGCATTCTCTGGCATTGAAAACTTGGTTGGCGGCATCGGCAACGACACTTTCATTTTCATGCCAGGTGGCTCATTGACCGGCGGTATCAATGCAGGAGCCGGCAACGATACATTTGACTTCTCGCTTGGTGGTTCGGTCGGCGGCGTGATCACTGGCGGCATCGGATCTGACTCGATCATTGGCAACAACGCAAACCGCACTTGGACGGTGAGCGGTCCTGAATCTGGCTCCGCAACTGGAATCGGATCCTTCACTGGAATCGAAAACCTGATTGGCGGTAGCGGAATCGACACCTTTGCAATCGCCGGTGGAACGCTGACGAGTGGATCGATTGACGGAGCAGGCGGTAGCGACGAATTGGTCGGGGACAACGTCGTCACGACTTTCGAGCTTGTGGCTGCTGACGCAGGTACGCATTCGGGCAATAGCGTCTTCGACTTTGCGAATATCGAGAACC
>CAYQMZ010000606.1:3553-4591 GCA_964418725.1 uncultured Pirellulaceae bacterium | reverse complement strand
GTACGCAGAGCGATCGGTTTGTGCTTGGCACTGGTTCGCTGACTGGGGATATCGACGGGGCAGGCGGCAATGACTTGATTGTTGCCAGCGATGTTCCCTCGACCTTTACCGTGACGGGAGCAAACTCAGGAGTCGCAACGAACGTGGGTGGTTCGTTCGCGAACGTCGAGAACCTTGGTGGAGCTGCTAGTGCTGACGCCTTCATCCTGATGGGCGGCACGTTATCCGGAACGATTGATGGCGGAGTCGGCTTTGACTCGCTGTTCGCCGACAACGTGGCGAATAGCTTCGTGTTGACGGCGGCCAATGCGGGAACAGCAACGGGTGTGGCGGGCGGCTTCAGTAACATCGAAAACCTCAGCGGTAATGCTCAGGCAGATGCGTTAACGGTGAGTGGTGGTTCGATCGCGGGCACGTTCGACGGAGCTGCTGGTGCTGACTCGGTAACTGGCGACAACGTTGATTCGTTCTTCCTTATCACTGGCCCGAATGCGGGAAGCAGTAGTGCACTCGGTGGATTCACGGGCGTCGAAGAGCTAAGCGGTGGCTCGCAAAATGACGAGTTCTGGATGGTGCAGCAGCCATTCGACGGTCAGATCAATGGTCAAGCCGGTGACAACGTGATTCGGTCGGTGCTAGTTGGGTTGGACTTTAGCGTCACTGGAGTCGACAGTGGCCAAGTCGCTGGTAGCTCAGGTGAAACAGCCGCCTTTACCAACATCGGTTCATTGTCCGGCGGCTTCGGTGATGACACATTTACGTTTGGTGTCGGCGGTTCGTTGACGGGCGATATCGACGGTTTCAACGGGAACGATACGCTGGTGGGCCCAGACGCTGCGACGTCCTTCACGATCACGGCAAGTGATGGTGGAACGATGGCGGGAATCGCATCAGGGTTCTCGAACATCGAAAATCTGTCGGGTGGAAGTGCGAGCGACACCTTCCAAATTGTCGGTGGTAGTCTAACGGGTAATGTCGATGGCGGAGCCGGAACGGATACGCTCACGGGTGACAATGGCTTCAACACCTATCTGGTCA
>CAYQMZ010000606.1:0-3543 GCA_964418725.1 uncultured Pirellulaceae bacterium | reverse complement strand
AAGCGAGCGGGGTAGGCAGCTTTAGCGACATCGAAAACCTAACGGGCAATGCCGCGGTTGACATCTTCTCGCTTGATGGTGGCACGCTTGACGGTGCGATCGACGGTGGAGCTGGAACCAACTATTTGTTGGCGGATGATGTGTCCAATACGATCGTCGTGAACGCAGCCAATGGCGGATCGATCACCGGAGCGACCGGCGGCTTCGCGAACATTCAGAACATCTACGGCGGCTCCGCAGCGGATTCGTTCTCGCTCCTGAGTACCGGCAGCGTCGATGGCGGTCTGTTTGGACTAGATGGCGATGACGGCTTCACGTTGACGCCAGCGTTGGGATCGACCATTTCCATATCGGGCTCGGCCGGAAACGACACTCTGCTTGTCGACGCCGAGGCCGGCACACCGACGGGGGATGGCGTTTCGCAAGTCACGATCGCCCCGGGTGGAGCGACCGTTGACTACTCCGGAATCGAAACCGTTTCGCTAACTTGCGATACGTGTCCATCGCCTGTCCCGCCGGCCATGCAGTCGATGGGTATGACGACAATTTTGCGGGTCGAGTCTGCTCCGATTTCAAGCGAAGCCTTCAGCTTCTCGAACTTCATTGCGGACCTCAAAAAGCAAATGAATCGCCGAGAAGAACGAAAACGTGTCTCGTCTATACACGAAGTAATGGCAAGCGAAGATTGGTGGCTCGATCCGCTGGCGTAGTGGGCTTCTACACCATGTTGAGCCGGCAATACACAGCGGATCGCCAAACACCCAAGTGTTGTTAACTTCTCCGTTGGCGGTATACGACTACTCTTGGATTTTAAGCATGGCCTGGGCGAACTGTTTGCCTAGGTCGATGTAGCCGGCAGAATCATAGTGCCACGGGTCCGAGTATCCGTACTTGTCCGTTGACTTCACGAGCGCCGCCGCTTCATCGTTTTGTACGAATGCCGCCTGAGCAGCACGTACTCGGTCACCATTGTCCCAGACTTTTCCGTCTTCCTTGTCATTGCCCGAATCGGAAATCCGCCCGATTACGACTGGCAGATCGTCGACACGCAAGGCTGCTCGGATTAGATCCATCAAGCGTTTGAGGTTTGCTTCGTATTTCGCGGCCACCTTGGGACCATACGAGGCATCACTTTCACCTTGCATCCAAAGAATACCGGCGGGGATCAGTTCGTCGGGTTGGCCGTCGCCGTCGATGTCTTCTTGATCGGTCGCGTATTGAATGGTGGCCAAGAAGTGGTCGTACTGGTTGATGCCTTTGCCCAATCCTTCTCCTAGATTGAAGTCCGGTTCCCAGCAACCGAACCCACCGGCCGCTTCTTCGGCAATCGACGTTCCGCCCCGCGAGTATTTGATGATGGCGATCTTGCGACCCGGACTAGCCGCCTTGATTGCCTTGGCAAACGTCAGTTCGACGCCGAACCGATCTGAGTAAGTGTTGTCTTTACCATTGGATTTGAAACCAACTCCATGACCGGGCTTCAGTTTTGACCAGACGCCTTTCCCATCGACTGGTTGGCGGTCCTTGGAGGTGTTTCCGTGGAAGATAAATGTCTCTGCGGACTCTGCCTTTAGCTCCGCCGGAAGTTCACGCACGTACCCGTATCCGTCCATATTGGATTGTCCACCTAGGTAGTAGACGTGGTACTCGTCCGCACAAACGCTAGAAATCGCCACCACAAAGAGAGCCTGAATACAGAAGTGGATCGCCGTAATCCGAGTACGATTTGCGAACATGTTCGTCCTTACGTGTTAGGGTTGAGTCGAAGCGGGCATTCTATCCTGGCCTGCCGATCTGCCTCAAATGCACTGGATTCGTTGAATCGCACCAAACAGTGCGTGGTAGACACCGGTGGATGCGACGCACCTCGCGTGCCCGCAGTTGCCGCACGATCTCTCTGGCCTGCAAACTCTGCAGAGTCGTCATAGGCGTTCTACTTGACGAATCCTAAAACGAATGCAGTCAGTGGTATCACGTGGACGATGACAGCACAGAAAGCATTGCGGGCGCGTCGCCCATCTGCACCTAAGGCTGGATCGCAAACAACTATGCCAACGAAGACCAAGACACAGACGAAGGCCAAGGACACATCGGCTAAGTCCAAAGCGGCAGGGAAGCCAGCCAAGAAAAAGACAGCGACGAAAGCCGTTAAGAAAAAGGCTGCGAAGAAAGCCACGAAGAAGTCGAAAGCGGCTTCAGGTGAGGGCGTGACAGAGAAGGAAGCGGCGGTGCAAACTCCGCTGGAAACCTATCTGCGGGAAATCAACGAAACGGCGCTGCTGTCGGCTCAAGATGAAAAAGATCTGGCGACACGGATCGCGCAGGGGGACGTGCGTGCTCGAGACCATATGGTCCGCGCGAATTTGCGATTGGTCGTGAATATCGCTCGAGGTTACACCGGCAAGGGCCTGAACCTGCAGGACCTGATCGAAGAAGGCAATCTTGGCCTGCTTCGTGCTGTTGAAGGTTTTGATCCAGCCGTGGGAACTCGATTCAGCACGTATGCGAGTTATTGGATCAAGCAGTCGATCAAGCGAGCGTTGATCAACTCGGCGAAGACGATTCGCATTCCAGCTTACATGGTTGAGTTGCTATCGAAATGGCGACGAGCCAACGCTCGACTTGCAGAAGAATTGGGACGCACCCCAACGCCTGAAGAAATCGCGCGTGTACTTGGCTTGCCCAAGAAGAAGCTATCGATCATCAAGAAGGCGATCAACATCTACAACTCGACCCCGCAAACCGACCAATCGGAAGCTGGGTGGTCGCTGGGTGAGATGGTGATGGACGAACGTACCAAGACTCCGGAAGACGAGCTGCTGGAGACGGACATCCTGAGTCACGTTATGCGAATGCTGGGCGAAATGGATACTCGGGAAGCAACGGTTCTGCGAATGCGATTCGGACTGGGCGAGCACGAGCCACATACGCTTAAGGAAATCGGCGAGCAGTTGGGGCTAACACGCGAGCGTGTCCGGCAGATCGAAACCGAAGCCCTCAATAGACTCTCAGATGGCTTGAAAGATCCACGAGAATCTGGCTACGTCTTCCGTCGCTAGACGCTGCAACACATTTGATGGCTTGACGCCATCGACTTTTCATAGGCGGGCTTCGGTAACGAGCCCGCCTTTTTGCGTTTGTGGGGCCGGACTAGCGTCGGTGTCGAAGTGTTTTCTCGAGTTACGCGGGCGTGACGGGGATCTCTCACGGAGGCACGGCGGCACGGAGTTGTCTCTGTTCTTGTATGGAGTACAGCACGCGCGCAGATTGGTCGGAAGCATTAGGTAGGTGTTGCTTTATTCGACAGCTCGGCGCTGTACGGCTTTTGCGCCATCAGTAAACCGATGAACAGGACTGTAGGCGCGCTGCTTGGTTGATCTACTCGCTGGAGACAGCCTGAACTCCGTGCCGCCGTGCCTCTGTGAGATTTATTCCGTCGCCGCTGAATCTCACAGGCTTCCGCCGTGAGGAGACGTTACCCTACTTTTTCTCTGGTTCCGTAAATGACTTCGTCCATCCCTCTGTTCCACCGACGCCCGGTAT
>CAYQMZ010000605.1:0-5278 GCA_964418725.1 uncultured Pirellulaceae bacterium | reverse complement strand
AACGGACACAGTAGGTATTTGCCAGACCGGTTCTGCAATCCATGTCCAGCAAATGCGATAACTACGGTATCGTCGCGTTCGGCAACTTCCCCAAGCGTCTGAGCGGCTGTAAGAATGTTATCGAGCGTCGGCAACTTCGACGAACTCTCAATTCCTTGCTGATTCGTCAGAACCTCGACATTCTCGTTCGCATAGCCGCTACTTTGCAGCAATTCCGCTAGGCGATTGATATCACGCTCGGCATCAGCGACACCCACAAGTTGATCAGGGTCGTAATTGCGAATCCCGATCAACAAAGCTCTCTGCGTGCCAGCGTCAGCCCGCGTCCAGCCGTGAAAGAGATTCAGGCTAAGTAAAACGAGAACGAGCTGGGCTAGTTTCGATTGGCCGTCGCGATATGATCGGTTCATTTTCTTGGTGTGGTTTGCTAGTTGATTGCCGTTAGTTGCGCCAGTTTCTGGCGATCTCGACTCGCTTCCGATGTCCGTCCGAGCGCAGTCAGAATCTGTGCTCGCATCTGATAGAACTCACGTCGATTCGGATCTCGCAGAAGCGCATTTTGCAAAGCAGCCAATGCCGCTGAGTAGTCCTTCTTCGATGTATAAACCAGGACGCGAATCGCGGTCACATCTGCGTTGTTGGGGCTAATTCTTTCAGCCGCCGCCGCATCCTCCAAGGCACCGATGAAATCGCCTACCTTGGCCAAGCTGGCTCCGCGACGAACCAACAGATGAATATCATCCGCGTCCAAACGAATCCCGGCGGTAAACGCAAGAATGGCTTTGTCGTAACGCCCTTGTTGATCCAGACCGTAGCCTTTCATGAAATGCAGCACCGGGACATCCGGTGTCGTCTCTAGGCCTCTTTCCAACACCGCAAAACCTTCATCCATCCGGTTCTCAGCAAACAGTGCTGCCGCATAAATGGTTTTCACGACGGGATCGTTCTTATCTAACTCCATCGCCCGCTCGACGTCCGTCATCACCGTTTCGCGCCGCTTGCGTTGCAATTGGATTGCCGCACGATAGGCGAACGCGAGCGCACAATTCGGATCGCACTGTAGTGCTCGATTACACGACTGAACGGCAGCTGGTAATTTGCCCAAGGCTCGTTGGACTTCCGCCATGGCAACATGCGTCGAAGCCATATCGGGAGCAATCTGTACGGCTCGTTTGGCGAGTGTTTCGGCCTCCGCAAGCTGCTCTACATCCTCGCTACCTTCAGCCTTCTCAGTAACCATTTGCGCACGGGCAGCTAGGGCTCCAGCGTTCTCCGGATCATCCGCCAGCAAGCGATCGACGATCACTCGGGCTTCTTGACGGCGACCGCGTATCCGTAGCTCGTAGACCTCCGCCAGCTGCTTTTGGCCGGGTGAGTATTTGACCAGCGGAATCGTGCCGAAACTATTGTTTCGCAGTACAGGGTTTTGCTCGGCCGAATACGTCTTGCGCACGAAGGCCTGCACGTCTTTCTTGACGAAGCGTTCGAGATCCGAAAGTGCGATGGTTGCCTCCGAACCGGCGGCCGCACCTTCCAGCCCGCGAATCACCGCACGAAAGAACACCCCGTTGGTTTCCCCGTCTCCGTGTCGTTCGTATGCCAACTCGCCAGCGTTGCAACTGAAAAAAGCTGCCGTACCAGGGGGAGGATCAGGGAGCGCATTGCCACTCAGATTGGCTAAGCGAGTTACGCTATGAATTCCGCTTCCGACGCTCGAAGCATTTGCCGTCGCTTCACGACAAGCATCCACAAGCAGCAACTTGGAACCGGCGCTGCAGCCTTCCAATGCTTGATAGATCTCACGAATCGAAACAAGCGTTTCGGGACGTTTCAAATCTGCGTTCTGAGGACAGAAGTAGTACTCCTTGCCACTGGGCTGAACTCCATGGCCTGCCAACGCGACGAGCACCATCGCATTCGGATCGTCAATCCTCGAGAGTTTTCGCAGCTGTTTTCGCACCCTTGATGCCGTCGGCAAACGCCTGGGATCCGAGGCGCCGGTGCGGTGCGTCATCAGGATCACATTCTTCTGTGTGTAGCCACGATTCATGAGGACCAGAGACAAGTCCCGCACGTCTGGTTCGGCTCCAGGAAGTTCACTAAATCGATCCGCGGGATAATTGCTGACACCGATCAGCAATGCATACCGGTTCGAGACGGTGGGTCCTTCCGCAAGGCAGACACCACCGACGAACGTCAGAAGCACTAAAGAGAGCAAGTGATCACGAGCAAGACACTTCATCGATTCACCGCGAAGTTGTCTCGTCCCGTTGTCTCGCGTTCATAGCGAACCGAAACAACTTCACGAACCTGCCCAACGTGCCGTTTCAATCGCGTCTTGTTGTCGACGATTTCTTTGCCGAATCCGGTAGCCCTCGTTCGTCCCTCACCTCGCGGGCGATCTCGCTCGTTTGCCCAGCAAGCGGAAAACGACGCCGTAATCGTGCCGATATTGGATGTAGGCCGTAGATTCACCTTGGCTGCAGCACTACTAGGAAAGTCGACAACCTTGAATTCAAGTGTCGAACTTGACGTCTTGTCCCAACCACGAACAAGCGTCGCTCCGGGTTGTCCGTTGTTCTTCGGCGGCACGATCCAATAGTTAGGTCTGGGTCGCTGCTGACTAAACTGAAATACGCTGACACCGTCGATCGTCAGGCGAACGGCAGCCTCACAATCAGAGTGATTCAGGAGCCGAATGGCATACACATCGTCCCGAGCCAAATCCACAAACGGCCGAGCCTTACGGTCTTTCCGAATCGGGAACGTCCGCCATTGACCGCCGCGTCGAGCGAGAACCTCGACCGCGTATTGTGAAGCAGGCGTCGCCGAAACCTGTGATCCCAACAGAAACGTTTGCGGTTGCTTCATTGCCTTTTGAAAGGCAGCCGACTGGATGCGTGGGTCGTTGCTCCCTCGTGTGTCAACGCTCAGCCCCAATAGACGCGGCACTGCTTCAGGCCCGAACACGAAGCGTGGAAATTCTCCGAGCGTTGTGCCGTCTTCAGCGTCCACAAGTCGACCGACCAACTTGACGCCTTGCAGTTTTGACTCTTGGTCGTTGTAAGGCAGATAGTTGCCCGTAATCTCGTATTGGTATTCGTCGGGATCGACTCTGGCACCAGCTTCCTTCAGCAGTCGCGAAAGCTTCAATTGGATTTCAGGTCCCGCGTTTCCTTTCACTCGTGTAGCCGCTGTAAATCCGCCCACAGCCAACGCTCCTCCGCCACGCTTTTCGACGAGCGGTATCACATGTTCACTGACCATTGCGTTCAGCTCTTGTTCGAGCGCGTCTTTCGCGGCATTGGCCGATCCCAAGAACGACCCAATGAACAGCACTGCCAGGCAGACAGGCAGATTTCGATTCCACGTCATAGTTGTTGCTCTCGTATCAACTCTGTTATCTAGCGACCAACGCGAGTTAGCCGGCTTGGCTGTCTTGTCGTGCCTGGAAGAATTGGTGTTCCCAGTCCAAGCTCAACTGCCACGTCTTGAAAAAAACTCGTGCCGTCGACGGCTTCCCAGCGAGCACGTTTGATCGTTCCCGGCTTCGACTGCACCAAAGTGCCCAGCCCCAATTTCCGTAGATCCCGATCGTGCCGAATGCGATCGGCGATCTGATCAATGTTGGTCAGTCCCAATTCGAAGGCCACTTCACGCGGACCAAGGTCGGCGTAGTAGCGTTGCGCCACGCGTCCGATAGGCTCGGGAAAATCCGAAATCGAGCGATTGGTGTCTTCATCAACTTGCAAGAAACTGCCAACCGCCTGACGCAGCGCCGCAAGAAACTGCTTTCGATCGCGAGCCACCAGGCGATCCATCTGCTCGGCATCGGCATACAGTTTTCGCACCGCATCAAGTGGCCTTCCGGCCAGCGCTTCCGAATCGCGAATCTCATCACGAAATCCCGTGATCATGCCCTCGCGATGACAGTTCATACAGGAAAGTCCGTTCACGATTGCCGGTGTTCCTGCAATCGCGGCCGAATCAAACACGACATCAGCCGGCGCTGGACCATCCAAACGTTCTCCGGTTGCGGTTACCAAGAAGTAACCCTGCAGCCCGTTCGGCAAGTGAAAAATCGCTTCTCCGCCGTCATGCTCGAACGCATGTCGATTGAATTCGTTTCCAGGAAACTTGGGACCTAGCGGATAGCGAATTAGATCGCCGCGACCTCGCCGAGGCAAAAAGTCATAGCTAATCCAGTACGCGCCAAACTTCGAATCATGTCGTTCGACCATACGGTTCTGACGAGAAACTCCGCTGCGTCCAAAGCCAGCTCGTGCGACGCGACCGGCAAGTATGTTTTCTTTCGCATCGACACCCACAATCCGTTCGAGGTCCTCGACATGCGTGGGAAGTTCCAGCAGATCGTGATACAGATCGCCACGTGACGCGTTGACCACAAACCAGTCTGCACGCATGATGGGCAATTCACTGCGAGAGAGCTGTTGAATATCCAACGCGGCCTGTTTCAGCTCGGGATCTTTGACGTAGTTGAATTTCAATCCGTAGGGATAGTGATTGACGATCTGTAGCCATTGATTACTGCCTCGCCATTGGAGGTCCTCGAGGTCGACAGCCATCACGGTATCCTCCGTGCCTGGCACTACCTCCGGAACGACAATCTCGGTGCGCCAGCTCAGACTATTGATCAGTTTGGCAATCGCCGCACGAACCAGTCGTAAATCCTGTTCGCTGTATTTCTGATTGTTTGATAGGTGCGAGAGCGTGAAAAAACGCAGCCTAGCCCGAGCAGCTGGCTTGGTATCCAGCAGGTATTCTCGAACGGCGACCAGATCATCGCGAATCGATCGGATCTTTCGCGCTCGTCGCTGGGGGAACTCTGCGCCCGCTTCGATCCAACGACGAATTGTGTCGCGATCGTCCGACGTCATTTGTTCGGCTTCGGGTGATCCCTCCTGTGGCATGTAGGCGCCGTCACCATCGATGTAGTCCCACATCGCCGATGCAGCCAGATCTCCGGGGGTCACAAACCGAGTCTCCGAATCATCTCGAAGCTTCGTTAGGCTGTCGCGATCCAAAACGTCAAAGTCCGGCAGCTTCTGCGAAACACCGTGACATCGATAGCAAGACTTTTTCAACACATCGTGTGCTGCCGCATTCAATTCTTGCTGTGGCGATCTTGCAAAAGCCAAAGGCGTTCCCACGATCACGACCACAACGCAAAACAAAAGGCAGCAAGCTCGGCGGGAAGTCATGACGTTGACTCGGCAAACAGGTTGTTGAACACGGACAAGCTGGGCAAAGCTTCGTA
>CAYQMZ010000604.1:0-5283 GCA_964418725.1 uncultured Pirellulaceae bacterium | reverse complement strand
ACACGCACAATTTCTGGTGGGGTTGCCACAAGGGCAGCGAAGAATGCAAATTCTGCTATAACACCGGCATCATGAAACGGGGGGGGTACGAACCATTCGCTGGTCCAATTCGCACCAAGAATTGGAAGAAACCCTCTGTTTGGAACAAACAAGCAATTCGCAACAAAACCCGACTTCGCATCTTTACCTGTTCCATGTCGGACTTCTTCCACGAAGGCGCAGATGCATGGCGAGATGAAGCTTGGGATGTCATTCGCGAATGCCCAAAACTCGACTGGCTTGTACTGACCAAGCGACCTGACCGCGTCGAAGAGTTCTTACCAAACGACTGGGGGCTGGGTTATCCCAACGTTTGGCTTGGCGTGACTGCGGGTTGCTCAGACTCCCTCTGGAGATTGGATCGCCTCAAGTCACTGAATGCGAGAGTAAAGTTCCTGTCTGCGGAACCGCTGCTGGAACCTCTAGATTTGTCACCCTACCTGGAGTCGCTTGATTGGGTGATAACCGGATGCGAGCAGGCAAAGAAGGGGAAACGACGACTAATGGAATTGGATTGGGTTCGCGACATCGACAGGCAGTGTCAAAACGCGAAAGTGCCTCATTTCTTCAAGCAATACTACAAAGATGACTCAGGAGTTCCCATCCAAGACGGGCTTCTTGATGGCCAGACGCGACAGGCGTGGCCAAAGGCAGCGTAGGTCGAACCAAACATTCTGCACTAGGGCATTTCCCTCTGAACGTGAAGAACGTTCAACCTAGGCATCCTGGAAGATGCAGCGCACGCTACCTGCGGAAATTGTCCTGCACTCAAGAACACCTTGAGTATTGACTCTGGAACGGCGTCCTGATCTTAGCACATCTTTGAAACCTACCAGCAAGCTAGTCAACGTCGCCTTCTGGGTGCAACCATGGTCAAGGCCATGAGGCTCCACCTGCCGGGCTAGCACGTGACTTGACGCGGATTCCCGTTGGTATTGCTTCGCGAATTGCCCCGTCCCTATACTCCGCCGCCTTTCTCAAATGCGTTTACTGCCGGAGGTTCATGATGAACCTAAGAATGATTGCCGCTGTACTATTGCTCTCGCTGCCGTGCGTGGTAAGTGCACAGCCGTGGACGCCTCAACAACCGACTGTCTCGTCGTCAGTGGGCACTCAAAACGGACAGCGTCGATTTGTGCCGGTGCCTCCGAAACGCCAGACGGAATTCACCGCCAGCAATTCAGCTGTACCTAACTCTCCCCGCCGCAACAACGAGTTTGCAGACACTGGGCCAATTCGCCACGACGACCATGCAAGCTCGGCCGATACTGGCCTGAAAAGCAACGCAGGCCAAGTCTGGCGTGAATACGATATCAGCACCTTCACCCGACGGCTCCGAGACCAATCCAAACCGGAACAAGTCATCGTCGATTGGATCCTACGAGAAACGGGCACCGACACCTGGTTCGGTGAAACGATGGGTGTTCTTTCTGCGACGCCCAACGCGATTCGCGTGTACCACACTCCGCAAGTGCAGGCGATCGTCGAACGGTTGATGGATCGCTTCCTGAATTCCCGATCCGAGCAAAACGAAGTCGCCGTACGTCTCGTCACCATCGATCATCCCAACTGGCGTGAAAACGCCCTCCCGATGATGACGCCAGTTAAGACACAGACTCCGGGCCTTGAAGCCTGGATCATGTCACGCGAAAACGCGTCGTTGCTGTTGAATCAATTGAGCCAGCGATTCGATTTCCGCGAACATAACTCGCCAAACTTAACGATCTACAACGGCCAGTCTCATACGCTGAAGAGCACCAGACCAAGGCTTTACACAACGGCCAGCTCCAACAACGCCGGCTGGGGCGGCAACGTAGAACAAGTTGACGAAGGCTTCTCGCTGCAGATCAGCCCACTGATTACCGCGGACAACCAGTCCATGGAAGCGGTCATTAAGTGCAAGGTCGACCAGATCGAACAAATGTCGCCTCTGCGAGTCAGCAACGTGGACCAATTTGGCAACGTTCGCTATTCGCAGATCCAGGTACCACAGATTTCCAGCTGGCAACTGCATGAGCGTTTCCGCTGGCCAAAGGGCGAAGTTCTGCTCATTAGTCGCGGAATCGTCGCGACGCCTGGCCCCACAAATCGCCCAGGAATTACGCGAATGCTGGGTAATAAGGCCCCTCGAGCGAATGCGTTGCTGTTCCTTGAAAGTCGTAGCGAAATCGAATCTATGCGTGCCCGCAGTTCGGTGGCCCAGCGAACGGATACCGCCAACTATCGAGGCCGCTACTAAACTGCGTTCGACCTTCCGTTACGACAGCGATAGAATCGCCAAGTCCTGATTTCCACCTAGAGTTCCACAACGGATGCATCATGTCTGTTCGTCGAGTTGTCATCACCGGAATGGGCCTAGTCGGTCCACTTGGAAACGACAAAGACAAATTCTGGCAAGCTCTGTCGGCTGGAGAAAGCGGAATCCGCCCGATCCAGCTAGTTCCCACGACATCTTTGCCAATTGCCTCCGGCGGTGAGGCAACCGAGTTCACGGGTCACATCAGCGAGTTCGGCACGCTTGAAGCCCCGCAGAAGAAAGCGATTCGCAAAGGCCTTAAGGTCATGTGTCGCGAGATCCAAATGGGCGTGGCTGCCTCGCAATTGGCCTTACAAGATGCTCAGTTGAACTCGGAGAATATCGATCAAGATCGTACTGGCGTCGTCTTTGGCTCAGACTACATCATGACGATGCCCGACGAATTCGAAGAAGGCGTTCGCAACTGCGGTGGCGAGTCTTTCGCCATGGAACAATGGGCCGAAAACGGTCTCACGAAAGTGACTCCGCTATGGCTGCTCAAGTATTTGCCGAACATGCCGGCCTGCCATGTCGCGATCTACAACGATCTGCGTGGGCCCAATAACTCGATCACGGTTCGTGAGGCATCCTCGAATCTCGCCATTACCGAGGCCTATTGCACGATCGAACGCGGGCACGCGGATGTGTTGATCAGTGGAGCCACTGGCAGCCGAATCCATCCCATCAAAACGATCCACGTTTCGCTTCAAGAAGAGCTCGCCTCAGAAAACGGAAACCCTGCAGCCATCTGTCGACCGTTTGATGCCAAGCGTACAGGCATGGTCGTCGGTGAAGGAGCGGCATCGGTAATTCTTGAGGAGAAAGAGTCAGCGGAGAAGCGAGGGGCACCGATTTATGGCGAAGTCGTTGGCTATGGCTCCTCGGCCGTCATCGATCAGAACTCGGTCGCACAGCGAGGTCAGGCAATCGCCAATTCGATGCGGGCAGCCCTGCGTGTTGCGGACATGTCACCGGACGACATCGGTCACGTCAACGCTCACGGATTGTCGTCCATCAAATGTGATCGCGAAGAAGCCAAAGCAATTGCCGAAGTATTCAAGGATCGCTCGACGGCAGTTCCCGTGGTTGCTCCCAAGAGTCACTTCGGAAACATCGGGGCGGGCGGCGGCAGCCTAGAATTGATTGCCAGCCTGCAAGCTTTAGACAATGGAGTCCTATTTAAGACACTCAACTACGCCGAGCCGGATCCAGAGTGCCCGATTTCTGTCGTGAGCACTGACGATGTGCCTGCCGGTGACAGTGTGCTGAATGTCAACGTCACACACCAAGGCCAAGCATCGGCGATCATAGTCAAGAAGTGCGCGTGAGAGGCGTGAAGAGCGGACTGTCGGGGAACGTACGACAAGCCCCCAAGCCGTCCTAAGCATTCCGCTCAAATCCGAAGTTCGCCGACATCAATAGGAAGTCGGCGAATCCAACCATGCCGTCTCCATCAGCGTCACCCTCGGCATATGTGGCTGATTGCCCGAAGTTCGTCGACAGGATCAGGAAGTCTGCGAACTCGACTCGGCCATTCAAATCCAAATCGCCGACCTTCGTGCCAATGATGCTCTCGACAATGTAGGCACCGTCGGTGGCAGCCACCACTCCGTCACCGTTGACGTCAAATACGGAATCGGTGGAGTTCGCCCGAGACGCAGCAAACACGGCGTCAATATCGCGACTATCGAGCAACAAGTCTCCGTTGGTGTCTCCAACCAGCGCCGGTGGCATTGGCGGTTCGACGGCTTCGATTTCCGGTGCATCAACTCTCCACAGCGACTCCCGAGGGTTCCCATTGGTCGCCGCGAAGTAGATGGCATCGCCAATCAACTGAAATCCCAGCAGCGGATCGGCACTACTATCGGTAACCTGCTCGACCATCGACGTTCCAGCAGTCGTGCCGTTGGTGGACCAGATTTCGTAGCGATCCAGGGTGCGGTTCACAGCAAACAGCAATCCGTTTTCGTGAACGGTTGTGTTCGTCAAACGCGTGCCGAAGAACTGATTGAACGCAACCAACCGAGTCGACTCGCCGGCTGCCTCGCGAACGTACATGCCGTTCGCGGACCAGTGGTAGACTCGTCCGGCGGCCACTTTGACGCCATCTGCGTTCGCGATTAACTCTCCCTGCTCAAGGTCGCCGCTGTAGGTTCGAGCAAACGCCGAATCCGCGTGCGTCACAAAGACGGTGTCACCCAAAACCTCAATCCCCGTTACCGTGCCTCCGCCCGCCAGCTCGCCATCAGTTGAGTTCACGACGGGCAGCGGATTGGTGCCAGCGACAGTGCCATCAGAGACGTAAACGCGAGAGCCATTCGCGAAGAGAATTCGGTCACCGAATGGCGTCAACAAATCGATCGGCGCCGCACTGAGCCCCGGGATATCGAGGTGCTTCGTACCTTCGACCGTTCCGTCGGTCACCCACAGTCCGGCAAGACCGGGAGCACTCGTGTCGCTGTCAAAGAACATCTTGTCACCGACAACCGTTAGCTCTTCTCCGGACAAACCGGAACGCCCAGGAATGAAATCCGCGATCGCGAACGTTCCAGCCGGAGTCCCGTCGCTTTGATATAGCTCCCGCCCCGTCACACCGTCGTTGGCGAAGAAGTACATCAGATCGTTGAATACGGTGATCTCGGTCGGCACACCGCTTTCTCGGCCCGCCCAGATGTCGCCCATCAATTGAGTGCTGGCTTTTGTTCCCTGCGTGACCCACAGCTCGTACCCGTTCCCCCCATTGCTGGCCGCAAAGAACAGCCGGCCTTCGTATTCTGTAAAATCACGCGGGCCCGAGCCGCCCTGCCCGGTTTGGATGTCCTTTAAAAGGCGAACGTCTGAAGGATCTCCGCTGCTAATCCAAGTTTCCGGGCCAAAGAACCCGTCGTCTCCGCGGAACACGATCTGACCTTGGTAGCCGACCAGATCACGGGGCCGGAAGATTGCCC
>CAYQMZ010000603.1:0-5285 GCA_964418725.1 uncultured Pirellulaceae bacterium | reverse complement strand
GAGGGTGAAGTGAGGAAGCGATCAATCGACGTACTTGTGGGGAATGACAAGGTCTTAAACGGAACTATGAACGTGCATTGGATGAAGAAGGAGTCGATTGGATGAAAACAAACCAGATGTTCTCATGGCGAATGAGTACCGTGGTTCTCTTGCTATTGCTACCTCTTCGGTCGTTTGCCCACGAATGGCACAAGCACGACACCGAGACGCGTTTGCACTCGGAATCAGCCCAAGTCGAAGAGACACGAAAGCAAACTCACACTTTGTTGATTGGTGTGAACAAGGAGACGACCAAGATCACTACCACCGACGAACAAGCAAAGCCAGACATCGCGAGACACTTTGAGCACTTCAAGAACGTCAACACACGGTGGAACAAGGACACGCTTTTCGTGGAGTCCAACGGACTCCCGGAACACAAAATGATGGTTGGCATTACGAATTGGCAACAGCAAGTCCCGCTACCACAGCCCTTCACTGGCTCTAACTCGTGGAAGATCCCGCTGCATCCCAAACTGGCAGATAGGCCACTGAACGCGAAGCGGACACCTTTCCGTGGTGCGATCGGGCTCGCTGTGAACGGAGTGCCCATCTTTAGCCCGCTGAACAATCGTGGCGTGGATGCCTTCCTCGCCGGAGAACTCGACAAGTGGGGTGGCCACTGTGGTCGCGGCGACGACTATCACTACCACGCCGCGCCAATTCATCTTGAAAAGATCGTCGGTAAAGGGAATCCGATCGCTTTTGCTCTGGATGGCTTTCCGATTTACGGAATGACAGAAGCAGATGGTTCCCCCGTGGGTAAGCTAGACGAATTGAACGGGCAATTTGATACCGGAGGCAACTATCACTACCACGCGACGAAGGACTATCCGTACATTAACGGCGGCATCCGAGGCGTCGTTGAATATCGAAATGGCGGGATCGCGAGCCAGCCAAAAGACTCACCTATTCGACCTGGCCAATCACCACTACGCGGCGCAAAGATTACGGACTTCCAATCTGCCGAGAAAGAATCCGTTCTCACGTATACGCTGCGAGGAAAGACTGGCAAAATCACATACGCCGCCGTTGGCGAGAACTCGTTTGAGTTCACCTATGCCGAGCCCGGCGGCAGAACTTGGAGCCAAACATATCAACGTCGCAGCGGCCAGCGCACGGGTGGCGGCGGCGACCGACGCGGTGGTGGCGGACCTGACGGGCAACGTCCAACGCGTCAAGGTGCTAGGTCACCAAGACGATAGCTGATGAACTGGAGAACAATCATGAATGACGCTAGATACCTTTGGCTGCTGACGGTTTCGGTGTCGGCATTGACTTGTTTGGGGTGTGGGAAACAGCCACCGCCGCAAAACAGACAGTCTCTTACCGCGTCGACGGGAAGCGTCACAGTTCATGGCGACGTCTGGGCTGACAACTGGTTTGCGCTCTACCTCGGCGAGCAGCTACTCATTGAAGACTCCGTCAGCATCACGACGGAGCGTTCCTTCAACGCGGAGAGCTTTTCATTCGAGGCAGAATACCCGATCGTTCTGAACTTCATAGTTAAGGATTTCAAAGAGGACGACTCTGGTCTCGAATATATCGGGACCAGGAAGCAGCAGCTGGGAGATGGTGGCTTCATCGCTCAGTTCAAGGATGCGAATACAGGTAAATTGCTAACTGTCACGGACGCAAGCTGGCGTTGTCTGGTTCTGCATCATGGGCCTGTCGACGACGCTTGCGCCCAGCTCGATTCCCCGACGGCCGGTGAAGGACCATGTGCATTCAGAACAATAGAGGAACCTTCGAACTGGAAGTCTGCCGAATTCTCGGCCGATGATTGGGCTCAGGCGAAAGAGTTCTCCGAACGTGAAGTTCGTCCCAAAGACGGCTATGAGCGTGTTACTTGGAATTCGGCGGCAAAACTAATCTGGAGCGACGACCTAAAGAAGGACAACACCATTCTGTTTCGTGTTGTGATCGAAGAACTTGCCGAATCGCCAGGGACTGAGTAACGCTCATGCGAGTACTTATCGTCGAGGACGAAAACGATCTGCGAGATGCCATCGCGAAGTCCCTTCGTGAAGAGCACTACGCCGTCGACGAAGCGGCCGACGGAAAATCGGGGTTGCTCAAAGCCAGACAATGGAATTACGACGCTATTGTCCTGGACCTCATGTTGCCGGAAGTCGATGGCATGACGTTTTTGCATGACCTTCGGCAAACACTCGCGACACCAGTACTCATCCTTACGGCACGCGATACTGTCGAAGACCGCGTTCGAGGTCTCGATGGTGGCGCAGACGACTACCTTTGCAAACCGTTTTCGCTCGCCGAACTTTCCGCTCGGCTGCGCGCACTCATCCGAAGAAGCAGCGGTCACGCAACCTCGGAGATCACGATTGGGCCGGTCGTCATCGATACATCAAACAGAACTGTGCAGAAAGATGGTGAGCGGATTGAGCTGACCGCTCGCGAATATACGCTCGTCGAGCTACTGGCACTGAATCAAGGCTGCCTCGTCTCACGGAGTCAAGTGTACGACCATGTTTTTGATGAAAACGAGGACTCGCTTTCCAATCTGGTAGACGTGCACGTCTATAACATCAGGAAAAAGTTAGGGAAGGAATTCGTGACGACTCGCAGAGGACACGGGTACATTGTCGAGAAGTAAGCCCACATGCCCCTCGCCAATTCAATGCGACCAATCACCAAATCAATAGCATGGAAGCTGCAACTCTGGCATGCCATTATCCTCCTGTTCGTAGTGATGGGACTCAGTGCGGCGTGGTACGTGCAAGCTCGTCGGACCAAGCTAAACGAGATCGATCAAGAACTGGTGGCCGCAGCTCGAGTACTGGAAGGTAGCTTGCGCGGTGTTGGCGCAACTCGAAGTGGCGAGCTATCTCAGGAAGAAGACCGACGGCTATCCCTGCCGAGAAGCATGGTCGAACGTCAAGGTAAGGGGAATTCTCCGTACATCGCCATTTGGCTGCAGAATCGTCGGCTGCTGAAGTCGGCGAGGTTGCCGGACCAAACCGTTGTCATATTTGACGAAACTGTTCGTGGCACGAGTTACTTCGCATCGCAGCGATCCGATCATCGTACGGTTTTTCGTGAGGTTAGGATCGTGGGGCCGACTGGATCTCAGATTCTGGTTGGGCGAAACGTAAGCCGAGACTTTGCCGAGCTTGGTCGTTTGGCGATTCTTATTGTCGTCTCCGGAATTGGGATACTATTGGTGGGATTACTCGGAGGATGGTGGCTTTCGAGGTTCGTCCTGCGTCCAATTTCGGTGATTACGGATGCCGCCGCCAGATTTTCAGCTTCGGATATGTCGCCACGGATCGATGTGCAAGAAACTGAGTCGGAACTTGGCGAGCTGGCAGCAGTGCTTAACAACGCGTTTGATCGCGTTGAGTCATCCTTCGAACAACAGAGACAATTCGCGGCAGACGCTTCGCACGAGCTACGAACACCACTGGCAGTGATTCAATCTCAGATTGAGCTGGCGCTTCGCAAAGAGCGGGCACCCAACGAGTACATCAAGACGCTGTCAACTTGTTACTCAGCAAGCGACCGACTAACCGAGCTGGTGGATTCGCTGCTTGCGCTGGCTCGCCTGGAATCTGGTGAGCAAAAGCCAAAGTGCTCTCCGGTTCGACTCGATCTTGTAGCTGCAAAGTGCATTGATCTCATGCGGCCGGTCGCGGAGCAAGCGGAAGTGCAGTTGGAAAGCGCCACGAGTCCGGCGAAGACACTTGGTGATCGCAGCCAACTGGAACGAGTCGTGCTGAATCTGCTCAAGAACAGCATTGCCTACAATCGCGTGGGCGGGGTCGTGAACTTATCGATCAAAGTGAAAAACAGCAGTGTGGAACTTACGATCAGCGACACAGGAATCGGCATCAGCGAAGAAGACTTACCGAACGTGACGAAACGTTTCTTTCGGGTCGACAAAGCTAGAACAAGACAGCAAGGTGGCAGCGGTCTCGGGCTTTCCATTGCTGAACGTATCGTCGAAGCTCACGGAGGCTCCATGCACTTTTCTTCCGAGGTAGGCAAGGGCACCACCGTAACGGTTCGATTCAATTCACTTGATTCTTAGCGCTAAAGCAAGGCCTTCGCCTGCAACCGAGTCCATTGCGTTCTGTCGGGCCAAGAACGCACCTCCCCTGTGTGTGCGTGTTGAATCGAGATGTCACTCGAATTCTGTTCGCGATCAAGCAGGAAGGCCGAGCTGCCGCCAGCCAGCGGCCAGCCCTGACAACGTCGACGACCTACTTGCTCTCGACGAGGCGCTGACCAAGCTAGGCTCGAGCATGGCTTCAGCGAGAAATGACGAAGTAGCTCACCGCTTTCTGCAGTTGCCAACATTTGGTCTACTTGCGCTGCATCTGCTTCGCGACAAGAAACCCATCACGAATAATGTTTAGCAGGCTTTCGACGTGCCCTTTCGTTTCAGCACACGGGTCTGAAGCGAACGATTCGATCGTCTCCCGCTGAGCTAGAAATGCCGCTCCTACCGCAACTCGATTCTCGATTTCTGCTGCGACGACGGATTCGATCGACGGCAACTTCTCGCCATAACGTTCTTTGCGTCTCCTCCACCTCTCATGTACCGTTTCTAATTCAAAGTCTGCCGATATTGCCGCATACAGCAAAACAAGCGCCAAGTCAGCGCGATGCCATTCTCTCCTAGACCATTCCCCAAAAGCGGTGAGTAAAAATGGCAGGCATTTTGCGAATATTCCCCCTGTCTGACTTTGATGAGCTAACAGCGACATGAGGAATTGCAGGCTTCTTTCTCGCCAGGATTGATCAGCAACTGCCAATCCTTCTAAGTATCTCGGTACTGTGTCGGCAGCACCGAAAGCATGCTGCATTTCAGACCAAGGAACCGCAGCTAGACCGTTTAACGGAAACTCTGGCGAAGGCTCACGCAACACATCGATCAAGCGTTGCGGACTTAGTGGCGTCAAATGCCCATGTCCTTCCGTAACTGCCGTGAACTGATCCGGGGGCTTCTTCTCATACAAGCGGCAACGATTGACTACGTCCAAACGACTCTCGCCTTCGGCCACCACGGCGACATCCAAGCAGTCTACAAACTTTCCTAACCAGACCATTTCCTCCGCATCACGCCGCGCAAGTTCTAATGCCTCGGCGATACCATCTGCATCAATGTCGATGTCAGCCCAGCCATAGCCTTCATCAAACCCGTCATCGAAGCGCACTCCAACTACGTATCTGGTCAATTGACATCTCCCAGTTGGGGCAATCCCTAGCCGACTCAACTCTTA
>CAYQMZ010000602.1:0-5298 GCA_964418725.1 uncultured Pirellulaceae bacterium | reverse complement strand
TTTCCCATCTCCGATTGAACCTCGCAAACGATTTGGCAAGATCGGTGACGGCGGATTTGTGTTTCCGTTGAGAGCTAGTCTCTTCAATGGGCAGGCGTAGGTTAGGTTTCCACGTCTCGAACAGTTGGGCTAGGTACTGGTCGTAGTCTGGTTCGCGTACAAGGCACGAGACGCTGTCCCATCGGTGGCCGATTAATGCACCCAACTGAGCGAGTCGGGTCTTCGGCATCTCCAGGAGTTCCTGCTGCTCCTGTTCGCAGCGACGTATTAACTGTTGCCACACTTCTTCCACGCGTTGCGCACGAAGTACGTATGCTGGCGGGCCATCATGCTCGGCCAGCATCTTCATGAACTCTGTGCGTGAACCTTCGAAGTCTTCTAACATGGAGCCAGTGCGAAATCAGGCAGCCGATTTCACGGCCTTGATGAACGCCAGGAAGCCCTCGACCTGTTTCTTGAGCCGATCTGACAGTTCGTCGTCCGATAGCTTGCCGTCCACGAACTGCTTGAAGCTGTCGCCGATGAATATGCGTCGCGGGAAGATGTGAGCGTTTCGATAGCCAGCTACTTGTTGGAAGTGCTCGACCGCTCGCAGCGATCTGAATTGGCCTGCTGCCAACCCGACAAACGCACAGGGGCGGCTATCAAAACCTTCCGGGTACGGCAGCATGTCCACGAACAATTTGACGACGCCTGGATAGCTGCCGTTGTATTCAGGTATGACGAAGTGGGCACCGTCCGAGGCAAGAAATCGCTCGACCAATTTCTTTACCGCCGGCGTCTGCTCTTTGTAAGCGGTCGGCAACAAGGCGTCTGCCGGCAGTTCGTTCATGTCGATCACATCGACGGAAACCCCTTGCTGCTTATAGCACTCGGCAACTTCGGCCGATAGCAAACGCGAAAGTGCTCCCTCGCGATTCGTTCCACATACAACAACAACGTTCATAGATTCCTCAGCGATTGCTTTTGGCTGGCTGTGTGGTGAATTTCATCCATTAAATTGTTTCGCGCCTGCGATGATTGAGGCACTGCATCCACCGGACGTAAATGGCGGAGCCTGACGAGTTAGGTCACGCGAATTGGCATCCGGAACCACGAGTTTTGCAGGTAGCCCTTGGCATTCCAAGGTACCTTGCCTGGCATGAAACCACCGGAGGAGTCTTGTGCCTTGACGACAAGTCGCTTGGTGTTTGCGTTGACGTCGACGGAGGCTTTCCACAATTGCCAGCAGAACTCAGTGTCCGTGCCTGTTAGTTCGGCTGTCTTCCAGTTGCGGCCACCATCAGCGCTGATCATGACCTTCTCGATTTTGCTGCCGGGGCGTCCCGTTGGAAGGGCATAGCCTGTGACCTCGATCTGTCCAGCGTTGACCTTAGCTCGGCGCTTGGGCGTGCAAATCGCAGCATTGATTGGATAGCGATAGATGGGGCCTGACTCAGCCCAGTCGATGGCATCGGTTTTCTTGACAACCTTGTATGCCGTTGCAACGTAGTGGTTCGGGGAAGGGCGGTCGCTGACAACAACTTTGCCCAGCCACTTGACGCTGCGCGCGCCGATGTAGCCCGGAACAACGGTTCGCAGCGGATAGCCATGATCGGGGCTCAGCGTCTGTCCATTCATTTGGGTGCACAGCAACGGTGCCCCGGCCCCTTCGGCGATCATTGCTTTGTCGATAGGAATCGAACCACCGAACGGAATGATGTTTCCGCTCTTGGGGATTTCGTCCAGTCCTTCGAACCAGACATGTTTTCCTTGCTCGGTCACTTCCGCTTTGCGAAGTACGTCAGCCAAGAGTGCTCCAGCCCATGTCGCGTTTCCAATTGCCCCGGCACCCCACTGGACGCCGCCCACTTTGCCCTCTGCGTTGAATTCGGCGCGGCGATTGCCGGCACATGTCAACGTTGCGGTTGTCTTTTTTTGTTTGAAAGCTGCTAGTTCGCCGAGAGAAATCTTGAATGGTCGACGTACGGCGCCTTCGACAGATAGCTCAAATGAGTCCGCGTTAATCTGTGGGTTAGGGGCGTGACTGCGAACGTAGAAGTGTTTCGTTGGGGTGATCCAAGACTTCACCAAGCTATTTAGTTCCGGTTCACCGTTGCGTGGGTCCGTCGTGCGAAAGATGAGATCCTTAGGTTGATCCTGGCCCATGGCATTGCGGGAATTGAGTACACCGCCGGCCACGATGAGTCCACCGGTTGCCTGGAGCATTTGTCGTCGCGTAATCATGTTAGTCATCCTCAACTGAGTTCTATCGTGGTTGTCATCCTGAAGATTGTGTTCGCAAAGCGAATCGGAGTAAGCCAGCAGTGGGGACGTTAATCGCCCAGGCACATGCCAAGGTCCCGCGCGGTGAGTATCGTATCACAATCGATCGGTACAAGCTTCTGTCGCTTCGTGCATTCCGCCAACGGCACATACTTCACCGTGGGAGGATCAAGGGCGACAAGTACATTCGATTCGCCAGCCTCCAGTGCGCGCACGGCGGCTGCACCGAACCGAAACGACAGTAATCTGTCCCGAGCAGTTGGCGCCCCGCCTCGCAAAAGGTGACCGAGCACGACGTGCCGAACGCCGTTGGGGACAAGTTCCGTTAGCTTGTTGGCCACAGTCTCGCCCATTCCACCTAGTCGCTTTTGGTCGCCGTCCTGATAACTGAGCGTTCCGCCGACGGGCTTCGCACCTTCCGCTACGCAGACGATAGAGAAGTTCCGTCCGGCTGCGTTGCGTTCTAGAATCTTGGCCGCGACCTTATCAATGTCGAATGGTATTTCAGGAATCAAAGCTACGTCTGCCGAGCCTGCCACGCCGGCGTACAGTGCGATCCAGCCTGCATGCCGCCCCATGACTTCGACACACATCACGCGTTGGTGTGAGCTGGCTGTGCTATGCAATCGACCGATTGCATCGGTTGCAAACGAGAATGCCGTGTCGAATCCAAAGGTCGCAACGGTCCCTACCAAATCGTTGTCGATCGTTTTGGGGACGCCCACTACGCGGACGCCAAGTTCAGCAACCTGCGCTGCGATGGCCATTGATCCGTCGCCTCCGATGGCTACTAAGGCATCAATCTCGTGCTGTTTGAATGCATCGACAAGTTGGCTCGAGAGGTCTTGCTGCTCAACGGAGCCGTCTGCCTTTACGACCTCTTTCGCGAACGGGTTGCCACGATTGGTAGTTCCCAGAATCGTGCCGCCTGTATGAGCTATTCCCCGTACGGCGTCGCGGTCAAGTGGGATCGTCCCTCCCTTGGGAAACATCTCAGGGTGAAGCAATCCGTCGTAGCCGCATCGAATTCCAACACACTCCCATCCGCGTTTCGTTGCTGCCAACGTAACGGCTCGTATCACTGCGTTTAGTCCCGGAGCGTCGCCGCCCCCCGTTGTGATCGCTATCTTCTTTATCGCCATGCCCAAAGATACCAGGAAACGGCCAAACAATTGAAGCTCAGCCGCCCAAGGTCGGACGGCGTTCCGTGGGCCAACAAGGCTTACAGAGTTGAATACCAATGGAGCTCGGTTCTACGCGAAATACCGGAATTGCCACACCCAATGCAAGTTTCGAGTACCATTGCACCATGGCTCTTATCGAACTACGCGACATCAAGAAAATCTACGACTTGGGGGAGGTGGAAGTCCGCGCCCTCGACGGCGTGACGTTGGACATTGATGAGGGCGAGTACGTTTCGCTGATTGGGCAATCGGGCAGCGGCAAGTCGACGCTAATGAACACGCTCGGATGCTTGGATCGGCCGTCAAGTGGCAGCTATCAACTAGATGGCGAAGAGGTCACGGATCTCTCGTTGGATGGCCGCGCAAGGTTGCGGAACCAGAAGATTGGCTTCGTGTTCCAAAGCTTCAATCTGTTGGCACGTACATCTGCAATCGAGAACGTTGAGCTGCCGCTGCTCTACTCAAAAGGGCTGACCGCAGGGCAACGTCGAAAGCGGGCGGCCGAGTTGTTGGAAATGGTCGGTTTGGGTGATCGACTGGACCATCATCCCTCGCAGTTGTCTGGAGGCCAACAACAACGCGTCGCTGTTGCACGATCGCTTGTGAACGAACCACGGATTCTGATGGCCGACGAGCCGACGGGGAACTTGGATTCGAAGACCAGTAAAGACGTCATTCGACTTTTTCGGGAGCTCAATGACGACCAGGGAATCACGCTGATCTTGGTAACGCACGATCCTGAGATCGCAGACAATGCCAAACGCACCATTCGACTGCGCGACGGTCTGGTCATTGAGGACACGGGCTCGTCGGTTCAGGTTTCTCCATGACGTCTCGGCAACGTGTCGCAATCTACTGCTAAGGACACTGATTCGGTGATCCGTACGCGGTTCCGGATCTCCGGTTTGGAACGCGGCTGTGAAGCCATTGCCTGTGTGATTTAGGTCGCTCGCAGAATGCTTCAGTTTTTCTCGTTACTTTCCTGTTCGAAGCTTGCCTAGCAACAAGAGAGGCGAGGTGGTCAAGTCGGAAACTCTTCCGCGACCCTCGCTTGGAAGGCAATCTGTTAGGAGAGAGTTCGTATGAAGGCTAAATCTGGAGCACGTCGCAAACTAGGTGCTGAGTCGTTGGAATCAAGGCAATTGCTACACGGTGGTGCGTTCATGGGAGGAGAGCCACCGACAGCGGCAGATGTTGTTGAGCGAGCGTTCTCCCGGCTGGACGCAAACGAAGATCAATTGATCACGGTCGACGAAGTCGAATCAGAGCGAGTATGGGAACGCATCTCGGCTGCTGACACGGACACCGCAGAAGGCGGAGAAGTGAGTATCTCGGTCGACGAGCTGACGGCCCATGTCGAAGCTCAAATGGCTGAGCGGGCCGATGATGAAGAGGTGGGGCCACGACGCCGAAGTGGCCGCGGCAACTCCGGCCGAGGGGAAGTAGGTCCAGCGCGGCCTGATCGTGGGCAGACGGCTGCGGATCGCGTCGATCAACTGTTTGAAAACGACGCCGACGGAAATGGCCTCACGGCCGACGAGGTGTCAGAGCGATTGTGGACTCGCATTTCAGCGGCTGACAGTGACACCGTCGAGGGTGAAGAAGTCGTGGTGACTCGGGAAGAGTTGGAAGCTCATATCGAAGCTCGACGTGCAGAGCGATTTGATGCGGCGTTCGCTCGACTTGATACGGACGGCAGCGGAGAAATTACCGAGAGCGATGTGTCTGAACGAGTCTGGAGCAGAATCTCTGCAGCCGACACAGACACTGCTGAGGGTGAAGAAGTCAGTGTCTCAGCGGATGAACTGATGGCGTACAAGGAAGCTCAGCGGGCCGAACGTCAGACGCC
>CAYQMZ010000601.1:0-5313 GCA_964418725.1 uncultured Pirellulaceae bacterium | reverse complement strand
GCTCGTGGGAGGGTGAAGTGAGGAAACGATCAGTCGACGTACTTGTGGGTAATGACAAGCTCCATCCCGGCCGCACAACGTGGGCAATGGTACCACAGGCGCTGAGTGCACCTTGGCGATCAGTGACCAATGTTTGTGCCTGTCGTTCTGTCGCCTCCGCGTTCTTTGCGTCTCTGCGTTTACCTTTACGGCACGACATCGGGATGCGGAGACGCAGGGGCGTTCGAAATGTGTCGATAGCAGCCTCGGGGTACGCCGTCGACTGACAGTCTTTTTCTGGGCCTTACCGGCGGCATCTCTTTCGGCACGTGCTCCGGCTTGCTGCAAACAAGACTGATTTGCCTGCTTTGCGGTTTTCTGGGGCTGGCAAATGGCCGAAGGGCGCTAAAACACCTCAGTCGGGTTCCAATCTGAAGGAAGAACTATGCGTGCTATTTGCTTGCTCACCGTGTTTTGTTGCCTAATTTTGCCCGCTTCGGCGGACGTTTGGAGTCAGTTCCGTGGCAACGGGGCTGGCAAGCTGCCCGCTGTACAGCATCCGATGACCTGGTCGGCCGAGTCCAATGTTGCTTGGGCGATTGCCACGGAAGGCAGCGGTTGGTCCTCTCCATTGGTTGTTGGCGATCGCGTATTCCTTACGTCCGCCAGCTCGCAGTCGGCCGGCAAACCCAAAGGTATGATGGCCGGTGTCGCCAGCATGCGTTCCTTTCGAAATGCAAAGCCGGACAAACATCAGTTCAGTGTTACCTGTTACGGACTGAAGGATGGAAAGCAGATTTGGACCAAGACGGTGACCGAGAAGGTTCCCGACGTCGTCCATCCGTCCAATACCTACGCCACTGAGTCTCCCGCTACCGATGGCACCAGACTGTTCACGTTCTTCGCGACGACTGGGACTCTCACTGGCTGGGATTTCGACGGTAACGAATTGTGGACTCGGGAGCTTGGATCCTATCGCTCCGGAAATGGGTTCGGGACGGGCAGCTCGCTGACCACATTCGGCGAAAAGGTGTTCGTGCAGTTCGACAATGACGAAAAGTCATTCGTTGCCGCCTACAACTCGGCGACCGGCGAGCAGGTATGGCGGGACGACCGACCTGCGAAGACAAGCTGGAGCACGCCGTTGATCTGGAACAACGAACACGGAACGGAGCTCGTCGCTTGTGGATCCGATGTTGTGACCTCGTACAACCCCGACGATGGGGCGGTGAACTGGCGAGTCAGCGGAATGCGATCCGGTTTCAGCGGCTCTCCAGCGATGGACCCCGATCGCATTTACTTCGGCATGAGCGGACCAAGCAGTCCAGCTCCGTTGGTTGCTATCGACGCTGGGCTCACAGGTGATATTCCGCTGGATCGGAAATTTGAATCCGAGAAAATCGCTTGGTCACGAACGCAATCAGGGCCCGGCATGGCCTCACCCGTAACGTCCAACGGGCTGCTCTACATTCCCGGCTCCGGAGGCATTCTGAATTGCTACGACACAAAGACCGGCGAACGCGTCTATCGCAAACGTGTGAACGGGATGAAGACCGTGGTCGCTTCGTTGTGGGCGGACGAAAATCGGTTGTTCATTTTGGACGAAGCTGGCACTACGTTTGTGATCAAATCCGGGCCGGAATTCGAACTGCTTGAGACGAACAAGCTCGACGATCTCGTCTGGTCAACGCCCACGATTGCGGGCGACACTTTGCTGATCCGAGGTGTCGACAAGCTCTACTGCATCCGCAAATAGTTCTCTCTTGCGGCGGGTCGGCCTGCCCACGACATGCAGGCTGACCAGCTTGGTCTACGACTGAAACACATGGTCCTTGCTTTTCGGTTCGCCACAGTACATGCATCGCAGGTGGCGAACGTTATACACGCGTCCACAGTTGGTGCATGTCTTACCGCGGCTACCAAGTTTGCCGTCTTGTCGGCCATCTCGTAGATCCACTTCACGGATCTTACGGTTCAGTGCTTCTTCTGTGAGATTCGTGCTCTCGCGGACGATCTCCCAGAGCGCTTGGCAGGTTAGTGACAGGGAATCAATCTTGTCCTCCAGAATCCGCATCGAGTGTGCAATCTTTTGCGAGTCTGCGGCGACACGTCTTGTGCGATTGTTGGCTTGGTTGATACGGGACTGCTGATAGATTTCCCAAAACATTTACGGTGGGGACCTTTCTTGATAGGCGGGTTGGAGTGAAATACCGTTGAAGTCGTTTGCTATGGGAAGGTATTCGGAGGAGAGACGCGGATATTGGAGTCATCTCGCGCCGGTCCATCGGGCAGTCTGCTCGTGACGACAACTTCAGCGGTTCCTGATTCGTCCGTTCTACTGCAGCTAGCTGGACTGTGGGCAGGCAATCCCTGACAAGGAGATTGCGAAAATCTCGTCATGCCTGTCACATAGAATTGAAAAACGTGGTTCTAACTCATGGATACGTTTGCGATGCCATTGCTCCATTGGGTTAGAAATGTTCGAACTGATTCGGGCCGAATATCTGGCCACGAACTGCTACTGCTGCGGCCGAAAACACACGGGGACAGCGTGGCAGGCTTTGAACCATGTCGGGATTCTGGATACGTTGACTGGTCGTCTGGAGTTGAGGAACTGTGTCTGCGGTTCAACGATTGCTAGGTCACTCGACGCCGCGAGTCATCTGCATCTGTCGCGTGCTAGCTGATTGCCGGCTCTGTTGTCACTTCTTCCCGCCGCATTTGATTCTCTCCTTGAGTCGTGGCAGTCAGCTTCTGGCAGGCGCGGGGCTGTAGGAGAGTCGGCCCAATCGATATCTCGCAGCAGACATCAGACGGCCCCGTCGGTACTGTGCCGTTAAAATCGGGAAATTCCTGCCGCGGTCTGAGTCTGACGTGCTGGACCATGAAACGCGTGCCTGTTGCTGCCTGCTATAATTGAGGCACAAATCTCCGAGTTATCGGGATCGCCTCGAGCCATCGACGCATGGAATTGCGAATCGCGCGGGGCTTAGTCGCGGTCTGGTCCACCGAGTTTTTTGCAATGAATCGTATCCTGTTCGCTTTCGTATTTCTGATTCTTGCCGCCGACGTCTTTGCTGATTCAGGTGGAGTCACGTCCACGCCGTTTCTGACGCCGGCCTCGACAAACAGCGAGAAGAAATTCGAGTCGCTCACCCCAGAAGCGACCGGTTTGGACTTTACTCAGCCGATTGATACGACGCATCCACTTAAGTGCCTCTATGTCGGCGGATACGCATCACCCGGCATCGCGATTGGCGATCTCAACGGTGACGGACTTGCAGATGTCTTTATCAGTGGCGGGCCAGTTGCTAATCGTCTGTACTTCAACGTGTCCTCGAACGGGCAGTTGAAATTCAAAGACGTCAGCGAGGCTGCCGGCATTGGGACCAAGAGCTATTGGGCTGCGGGCGTTACGTTTGTCGACATCGACAACGACGATGATCTGGACATCTACGTTTGTAACTACGATTCACCCAATCAGCTTTTCGTAAATCAAACGACGGACGCCTCCCAACCTAGATTTGTCGAGTCAGCGAAAGACTTCGGGCTGGATTTGGTGGACGCATCATTTGTGTCTGCGTTTTGCGACTACGACCTAGACGGAGATCTTGACGTCTTGGTGACCGGCTACCAGTACGTGAATCCAGCCGGTAGACCAGCCAATCCGCCGGTTGTCGAGCGAGACGGTAAGTACTCGGTGCTTCCCGAATTTCAAAAGTACTATGGTGTTGTGAAGGGGATCGATGGGCAGCCAACGTTCACGAACGTCGGTCGGCAAGATCGACTGCTGCGCAGCAATGCGGCTCAGTTGAAGCCCGGTGATGGTAAGCAAATTCGCTACGTTGACGTGACAGAGAAGTCCGGGCTTTCCGATCGCGGCGTGGGGAACTCAGCGCTTTGGTGGGACTTCAACGGTGATCGACTGCCGGACATCTACATCGGCAATGACTTCAAAGTTGCGGACCAGCTGTATTTGAACCGAGGTGATGGCACTTTCGCGGACGTGGTGCGTGATTGTTTTCCGCATACCACTTGGTTCAGCATGGGTAGCGAAGCCGCGGACATCAACAACGATGGTCGGTTGGACCTGTTCGTTAGCGATATGGCTGGTACGACTCATTACCGCTCCAAAGTCACCATGGGCGAAATGAGTGTTCACAAACAGTTTATGAAAACGGCCGAGCCACGGCAGTTCATGCGGAACGCCCTGTTGGTGAATACCGGAACTGGGCGATTTTTGGAGGCGGCCTACATGACAGGGCTCGCCAAATCCGATTGGTCGTGGGCGGTGAAGTTGGCTGACTTTGACAACGACGGCTGGGTCGATACGTATATCACCAACGGTGCGGCCAGGATGTTTAATCATTCGGATCGAAACTTCACCGACGCTCAGCGAATTGGCAAGACTCAATGGGATCTGTGGGAAGACACGGCGCCACGAAATGAAGAAAACATGGCCTTTCGCAACAAGGGCGACCTGAAATTCGAAAACGTCGGCGACGCGTGGGGCCTGAAGAAGAATGGCATGAGCTACGCCGCCGCCTACGGTGATTTGGACAACGACGGCGCCCTTGATCTGGTTGTTGCCAATCTGGACGAGCCTGTTTCCGTATATCGCAACCACAGCCGAAACGCGAGCGGCCAGCAAGGGAACGCGGTTCGATTCAAGTTGGTTGGGCAAAAGGACCGTTCGAGTATCGCGGCCACGATCCAAATTCGAGTCGGCGACCAGATTCAGTTCCGACAGGTAAATCCGACGATGGGCTTCTTGTCGTGCAACGAACCCGTGGTTCACTTCGGAGTTGGAAACAGCACGTTGATTGATGAGGTGGTCGTGACCTGGCCGAATGGTCGACAGCGTGTACTGCAACAAGTGAAGGCCAATCACCTGCACACGATTTCGGAGCCTAATTCTGCTGCGAAGTTGGCCGGGCCAGCGCCGGCGTATCAGGTGGATGCAAAGAAACTAATGACCGTCGCGTCAAGAACGTTTCCAGCACTGAAGCATGTCGAGACCGAGTTTGACGACTACATCCGTCAGCCACTGTTGCCGTATGTGCATTCTCAGTTGGGCCCAGGTATTGCGACGGCTGACGTCGATGGTGATGGCGACATGGATTTTTATCCGGGTAAATCCGCGGGAATGAAACGCGCCGTCTATGTCAACAAGGGGCGTGGCGAGTTGGGCGTGAATGGACTGCTGCCCGACACCGGGCCGGAGGATATGGGCGCGTTGTTCTTCGACGCAGATCGGGACGGCGACCAAGATCTGTACTGCGTTAGCGGAAGCGTGGAATGCGAGCCTGGTAACGAAGTGTTGCGAGATCGATT
>CAYQMZ010000600.1:0-5326 GCA_964418725.1 uncultured Pirellulaceae bacterium | reverse complement strand
CGCCAACACTGCATTCGTGCGGTGCATGGTGCGCACGCGTGCGGCCAGTTTTCGAAGACGCTTTCGCGAATCCCGTAAGTCGTCACGAACGGGTTCCGGGGCAACCCTTGCCAAGCTAGTGACAGTGGCGTCGTTGGCGGGAACATCCAGTAGCAACGCGATCTCGCCACGCATGCCTTCTCTTTGGTTTCTCATGTTTTCTGCCGCCTGGAGGATTCGTCGTTGCTCGTCGACATTTTTCTCCAGTCGATCACCATCGCGATGTAAAAGGCTTTCGCGAGTCTCTTCGACGATCCGCAGAGTCTCACGCAGTACGTGTTCCTCTTGCTGCAGATGTGCTGAACATCGGATGGCAAGTTTCTTGATAGCGTTAGGCTTCACTTTGTGCTTCCTTTCCTGCTGGCGCGGCCTCGGTCACATCAACCTCGGCGTCGGGACTCCATTGTTTCATGATCATCTGTTTGATCCCCAAAGCAGACGAGTTGGCTAGGTGCTGCCCCATGAACTGGTCGAACATGCCGCCCAGAACGTCGGAAGATTCACCGCCGAACAGACCTTCGGACAACGTGCCACGCATTTCCTTCAGCAGCAACGAGACGAAGACGCTTTCGAAATCTTCGGCTGTCTGTTCAATTGCTGCAGCGTCTCCGTGCGACGACAGCGTCTGTAACTTGGACATCTGCGACGAATTGATCGCATTCCCGACGTCCATCGGTTTAAGCGGCATCGTATCCATGACTTGGGCTCCTACTTGATAATCAGCTCTGCGCGGAGTGCGCCCTGAGCGCGTAAGTTGAGGAAGATCATGCCGAGATCTCGTGGTGTAACGCCCAATGCATTGAGTGCCTGAGCGAGGTCCGCGACGGTGGCATTTTCTTTGATTACGGAAAGTGAATTAGATTCTTCCTCGACCGTAATCTCGGTCCGAGGAACCACTGCTGTTTCGCCTTGTGAGAACGGCAGTGGTTGCGAAACTTCAGGTGTCTCGCCCGTCGTAATCGATAGGTTTGCGTGTGCTAGAGCAACGTCAGGCGACAATTTTACGTCGCCTCCGATGATGATTGTGCCTGTTGCTTCATTCACAACCACGCGGGCTCGAGACGACGCTTCGACGGGTAGCTGCTGAACCATGGAGACGAATCGCTGCTTGTCGAACCAGTATTCGGGAGGAACCTGGACATCGATCGCAGCGGAGTCGAGAGCATGGGCAGCTCCAGGTGACAGGTCATTGATGGCGTCCGCGACGCGAACAGCGGTCGTTGCATCGGCGTCTCGCAACAGCAGTCGCATGGACCTGGCCGAGACATTCGACATCGGGGTTGGTAACTCAACTCGTCCTTGGCTCATCCCTTTCGTCGGATGGTTTTTTACTACGCTGGCTGCATCGCCGGAAAAGCTAAAACCACCGATGGAAACTGTACCCGATGCAACGGCATACACTCGTTGATCTGCTCCGTACAGCGGAGTCATCATCAGCATTCCACCTTGCAGGCTCTTCGCGTCATCGAGTGCCGCCACCGTAACGTCGATTACCTGACCTGGCCGATCCGTCACACGCAAGTCAGCGGTCACTGCAACAACGGACACATTGTCCGTTTTGAGCTGGGTGTCGTTTCTGGTCAAAGCTCGAAATAGCGGATCGACGCGTTGTCCGATTCGCTGGGTAAAGTTCACCAGCGTTTCTCTCGTGATTGGCGTCTTTCCACCGGTTCCGTTTAAACCAGCGACAAAGCCTATGCCGACAAGCGGGTTCGTTCGGTTGCCCTCGATGTCGGCCAGGTTCTTGACCAGGATCTTTTCAGCCCCCTGGACGCTGGAAAATGACATCACCAACACCAAGATCAACGCCGCAGTGCGCGTGCAATTGGAGTAACGCCGTTGATCGTTGAACTTCGACTTCATTCGATTTGTTTCGAGGCGGTACATGGGATTTCTCAGGCGGGACGAGTGGGGAATTGAATTAGAATGGCCAGACGCGACTGACAGCGCGACCGAGCCAGCCTTGGTTAGTAAAGTGGCTTTCTGGTCCACACCCTTGGTAACCGATCTGAAAGTCTGCGATGTACTGAGATGTAATCGTATTGCTGCTGCTGATATCCTGCGGTCGCACAGTACCGCGAATGACTAACTTTCGACGTTCCTCGCTGATATGCTGCGTCCGCGAGCCTTCGATGCGAAGGTTGCCGTTTGGCAGCTCCTCAACAATCTTGACTGTGATCCGATCAATGAATTCGCGATTGATTTGATGTTGCGAGTTGCCTTGGAAGTCGCGGGCTGAGTCGGCCGAGATGTTCGCGTTTGCGCTGCTGCTGGCTGCCGTCGAAGCGCCAGCGAAATCAAAGTTGAATCCGCCAGATGTTGCTTTGTCCAACGAACGCTGGTCGCGGCTGGTGACATCGGTATTTTCTCGAATGAGCACCGTAAGCAGGTCGCCGACCTGTCGGGCACCGGTATCGAAAAACAGCGTGGAAAAGTGCGGATCTCTTCGAGCCCAGATCGACTGCGCCGTCGCCAGTTCAGAACAAGCGAGTAGCAGGAGTGCTGTGAGTATGAACTTCATGGTTACAGGAGCTTAGGTGGGAAGGAGTGAGGTGGGATTAAGGAAGGCGGGAAGTAGGATTGGCTGGTGCTAGAGTCGAATTACGGCAGTGTCGGCGGTGATGAGCCTCGCGGTCATGACCTTCTGCGAGTCGGGATTGCGGAGTCGGATTGTGTCGCCGACTCGACCGCGATCTAGCGCCTGAGCGCCACCGAGGGTCACCGACAAACCGCCCTTACGAGCAATCACGGTAACGTTGTCTCGTACGCCAACGACAAACTTCTCGCGTACTTTACGTTCAGCTTGAACGTGCGTCGGCTGAATAATGTCGCCTGGATTCAATCGTACGGTGAGCTTTCTGCCGGCGAGTTCAAAGTCATCCGGTAGGAAGTTCAAGTCGCGTACCGCGATCTGCTTCCGTTCAAAGTCATCGGAACTCAACTCCTGACCACGTGCAATCAATTTCCGAGCAACGGGCACACTTCGGACAATGCCTACTTCGACGGAAGCTGTGAAGGTTCGAATCAATCGACCGTAGGCATAGATCCCCAATCGCGTCGTGACGGATCCAAGCTTTGACGAGACGAGCGGGAACGCTCGAAGCTGAACGCCGGGCGTGCGCAGCAGTGATTCGAGATTCCCAAGTGGCCGCAGAAGGTGCACACGAAAGTCTGCTGGGTCGATCGAGTACTTCTGAGCGTACTCCGCCGTGACGGCATACGTGACCTTCTCGTCAACAGAACGCACGCCACTGCGCGTAACAACCGTTCCATCGCCTTCGATTTGGACGTTGGCCTTGTCGATTCCCATCAGTAGCAACAAGTACTCAAGGCGTTCGCGAGAGATCTCTTCAGCGTCGCCGATTTTCGCTAGTTCCGAAATCTCGAGATTGCGGAGCTGGGCGACGAGGCTGGAGTTTGCGCCATCGACAACCGCGATGTCGGCCAACTGAATGATTGGCTTTTCCACGATTGGGCCAGACACAAACGAAACAACGGCCGTTTGCTGAGCCTGAGCCACGCAGCTGAAGCAAAGTGCGAACGCAACGAGCCACCAGAGTGGAAACGAACGCGTAGGTGTAGCAATACACTGATACATGGGTTACCTCACGATGTCCGTTGTCGTCGACAGCATCTCGTCACCGGCCCGGATGGCTCGTGAGTTGATTTCGTAGGCACGTTGAGCCGTGATCAGCGAAATCAATTCGGTGACTACTTCTACGTTGGATCGTTCTAGGAAGCCACCTAGCAATGTGCCGTTGCCGTTGACTCCGGGAAGTCCAGGTACGGCTGCTCCTGATGCGGCCGTCTCAGCAAAAAGGTTTCCACCTTCACTGCTTAGGCCAGCGGGATTTTGGAACCGAGCAACTTGCAGCTGTCCTGCATTTTGAATCACTCCGTTAACGTTGACCGATACTGTGCCGTCGGATCCAACACTGATGCTTGTCGCACCGGGCGGAATCGTAATCTGATCCGAAAGGGCATACCCCGTAGAAGTGACCAGTGTCCCGTTGGCGTCGGTGCGGAACGAGCCGTCTCGTGTGTACCGCAACTCTCCACTGGGCATCGTCACTTGAAAGAAACCATCACCTTCGATCGCAACGTCTGTCGGATTTCCGGTCTTCTCGAGACTGCCAGGAGCGAAAAGTTTCGTGGTTCCAACCGGTCGAACACCACTACCGATTTGCAAACCGATTGGAGTCGCCAGACCTTGAGCCACCTCGCTACCGGCCTGTCGAATGGTCGAGTACAGCAAGTCAGCAAAGTCCACTTGGCTGCGTTTGAAACCGTTTGTGTTGACGTTCGCCAAGTTGTTGGCGGTCACGTCAATCATGGTTTCTTGGGCCTGCATTCCGGTCGCGGAACTATATAGAGCGCGGATCATGGGTTAGCTTCCTCGCGGATTCGTTGATAGTTGGAGAGATTCATCAAGAGCCTTCAGGACTCGTTCCGCCGCCTCATGATTTCGCACGTTCTGTACGATCCCGACCATTTCATGAACGGGAGAGACATTGGAGTTTTCTCGGAATCCTTGGAAGACTCGTATTTCCGCGTCGGTTGGATCCACACCATCGGGCGCGGAGAACAGGGTCGTGCCGAGCGGTTCAAGTTGTCCGTTGTCTTCGAACGTCACCGTGCGCAGCGTGCCAATCTTGTTGCCTGCTGCGATCACGTCACCGTCTTGATTGATTTCGATCTGAGAAGGACTGGTGTTGCCCTGGACTGAAATGGGACCGCCATCACCTAGAACTGGGTAGCCGGATCCTGTGGTCAATTCACCATCGGGCGAAATGTAGAAGCCACCGTTGCGTGAATACAGTGGGCCGTCTGGGCCTTCGATGACGAAGAACCCGTCGCCTTCTAACGCGACGTCGAGCGGCCTGCCGGTGTTGACCGTAGGCCCCGTCGTAAAGTCGACAACGACTTCTTCCAGCGGGAATCCAGTGCTGTCAACGTTCGATGGATTGCTGGCAGCTGACTTGGCTTCGGCGAGTGCCTTCTCGAAAGTCTGCACCACCATCGAGCTCTTACGAAAACCCGGCACGTTCACGTTGGCCAGATTATTCGCGATGACGTCCAGGTTGTCTTCGGCGATGCCCATGGCACCGGCCGCTCGATAAATTCCAGATAGCATCCGTGCTAACCTTCGATCGTTTGGATTGGAAAATAGCCGGACAGCGACCGAATCGCTCCTCAATCCGTCGAGGACGACGACGACCAATTGGCGGGATGGCCATACTGTCCGGGCACTCGGTGAATCGCAAACACCGTGCCCAACTCATTCGAA
>CAYQMZ010000599.1:0-5352 GCA_964418725.1 uncultured Pirellulaceae bacterium | reverse complement strand
CCACTCGACTACTTTGGTGCGTTCTTGAGAATCCATGTCGACTTCGTCTGGCGGAGGCATTTCGCCATTGTTGAGGACGGCCAGAATTTCCACCCACCAATCAACATCTTTGCCGTGCAGTAAATCAGGATCCAAAGTGTCGATGCGGATGTTACCTTCTTGAGTGTCTGCACCGTGACATGGGACGCAGGAGTTCGTGAGTATCGGCAGCACACGTTTGTTGAAGGATTCTAAATCTGCATGAGGCGTTTTGGCGTTCTGGTCGAAGATCTGACTGTCTTGCTGCGTCTTCCGGTAGCTCGATTGCTGAGCTCCGATGGCTTTGAGATCATCAAAACTTGGTACATGTACATTGTCAGTTTTCGCGTCTTGAGCCACGGCCGAGACCGTCATGACAAGAACACAACACACGAGCGCTACGTAGAAGCTAAGTCTTTTGGAACTTGTGAACATTTATGCGACGAAGTCGTGTTGGTGGGCGAATAATCTGATGGCGGGATCGCTCAAGTTAGATTCCTCACACATCGTAAGCCAATCAAACTGCCCAATAAACGGACAACTTCAACGAATTACTGATGCACACTTCTACCGGAGTGCCCATAAAGGAGAAAACGCCATGAACGACCTACGATCTCCCCAAGTACTTACGTCGTGCCGTCATCCGCTTGAAGCCGAAATGTTGGTGAATTTCCTCAAGGCTGAAGGCATTGATGCTCGCACAGCGAACACCACTATCGCCAACGGCGCAATCGAATTTGCTCTCATTGATGCCGAGGTACTGGTGCCGTCCGAACAGATCGGCGCGGCTCAAGAGCTACTCAAGGAATTCCGCGCAGCGTCGGAAATAGATTGGGATAGTGTCGACGTGGGTGAACCCGAAGGCACCGAAGAAGCCGCTTCCTAGCAGACGATCAAGTGCTCAGAATCTAGCGAGCACGACGATTACGGCTACGCACTTTTTTGGCCTTGTCGATCTCAATCGCTTTAGCCGGAACGCCGGCAACGACGGTGTCGGGCGGCACATCGTGATTCACCAGAGCTGCCGCCCCAACGATCGAATTGGGCCCCACTCGAATTCCATCCAGAATCGTGGACTGCGCACCAAGCCAGCAGTTCTCCAGGACCTCAATTCCACCGAGTTGTGTTCGTGGCTGATCGACAAATGGAATGCCGCTGAAGTCCGTCCCGTGGTTACCGCCTGCGATCACATAGCAGTGTCCTGCAACCAGTGTCTTGCTGCCAATCGACAGTTGTGATTCAGAGATCAGCGTACAATTGACGCTGATGTTCACATCCGCTTGGATGTCGATCGTTCCGCCTTTGCACACAATTGCTGAGTTACGGCCAACAATCGTGTTGTCGGCGATCTTTAGCGTGACGCCCTCTTCGCCTTTGGCATCCAAAACGACATTGTCGTCCAACACAACATTGTTGCCGATGCATATACGCTGGGGATGACGAATCGTCACGTTCCTCCCGAACACGACGCCGCTGCCACACTCTTTCAATGTTCGAGGGTAGAACCGACGACGCAGAAACAGTCCCAGTGCACCTCTCATCCCACCGAGCAAGAACGTAACTAGCTCGAAGTAGACAAAGCGCCAAAACGATACGTCGCCAGCAGTGAGCCAGATGTACTTTTTCAGGTCCGACGTCTGACGGTCCTTGAACAGCCGCCGGACCTCAGAATCAGGCTCCACCAATTTCAACACATCTTGGCGACGCAAAGCTGGCTGCTCGGTCTCCCGAGGCTTCGCTGCCTTATATGCTGGGCTTGTAGACTCAGACTTTGGTGCGGACAAAACGAGTGACTCCCAGATCTCCATATTCCTCGTACGACAGCCCATAATCTACCCCCGCACCGCCCCAAAAGCGAGCTATTGGGTTCGCTTAGGGCAACAGTTCATCGTTCGTACGTAAAGCCACAAGGTCTTCTGCATACAGATCGGGGTCGCAAGCCTTCAATTCCTCTAAGGTGTAGCTCCCCGTGGCGACAGCTATCACATCCAGCCCTTGCGATCGAGCACATGAGACATCGTTTGGTGTATCTCCAATCACCACTCCCGAAAAAGGCTTGGTATTCCGCTGTTCTAGCTGCCTTCGCTTCGCTTTCGAAACAGCCATGGCGGCCACATCATCGCGGTGCTGATGGTCGCCACCAAACCCACCGAAAGTGAAGTGATGGTCTAAGCCAAAGTGACGCAATTTGATACGAGCTGCCTGCTCCATGTTGCCAGTAATTAACCCGATGATGTGCCCGGATGACAGCAGCGAGTCAATGAACGGTGTCACACCCGGAAGCACCTCGCCATCACATTGCTTCAACGTTTCCGGCAGATGGTTTAGGTAGCAGTCGTAGAAGGCCGTGACATTGAGCTCCGTTGCTTCGATGTTGTGGACTGCAAAGATGTCCATCGTGATGGCTCGGTCCGTTCGGCCGGCGAACGTGACATTTTCAAAGCTAATATCGGATTCATCACGACGAAAGACATCCGAGAGTGCGCGTGACATTGCGAGCGCCCCTGCACCGCCTGCTCGGATGAGCGTACCGTCAATGTCGAACAGCCAAGTTGAGTACATAAATCGAGCCTTGTTCGTGGTCCGCCTGGATGCTTCGTTACTTCGCGGGTCCTGACTTGGACGAAAGGTTTACGGCCTGGTCGTGCGTCCACTTACGCACGCGCCCGCTTTCGCACACATACGCTGGCAGGAACGGGATTTGCCGCACCTTAGACTTTCCCAGCGTATCGTGTTGGCACGCTGCAGCAAGACACGCCTACAGCGATTGTGTATGATTTGGGTCAATCCAATTCACTTCTCGCCATCAATCAGAAGAGAGACTCGCCCGATGAATTCTCGATTCTTTGCTTGCCTTGTTATCGCGTTCTGCGTGTCTCTCCCTTCGTGCTTTGCGAAGGACGGCGACGCTCCGACGTTTGTCTTTAAGAAAGCCGCTGGCATCGACTACAAGATCCAAGGCGAATACACGGGTGAAATGCCGGACGGCAATACTTGGGGTGCTCAAGTGATCGCTACCGGTAAGGGTACGTTCAAGGCAGTGGGTTACCAGGGAGGCTTGCCTGGAGCTGGATGGGATGGCGAAAAGAACGAGCCCATTGAAGGCAAGCTGGAAGACGGCAAAGTGCAGATGGAGTCCGATGAGTTTTACATCGTTGTCGATGGGAAGACCGTCACCGTTTTCGGAAACGACGATTCGGAATTAGGTTCACTCAAACGAGTTGAACGCAAAAGCAAAACACTCAATATGAAGCCGCCAGAGAACGCGATTGTTCTGTTCGATGGCAAGTCCACGAAGCACTGGAAGAACGGCAAGCTGATTAACAAGCGACTGCTGGGAGCCACCGGCTGTTCTACGAAAGAGAAATTCGGCGATCACACACTGCACATCGAATTTCGAACACCCTTCATGCCTACGTCTTCAGGTCAAGCACGCGGAAATAGTGGCGTCTATGTACAGAGTCGCTATGAAGTCCAGGTGCTGGATTCCTTCGGCTTGGATGGCAAAGACAACGAGTGCGGCGGGATTTACCAAGTAAGCAAGCCGAAAGTGAACATGTGCTTTCCTCCGCTTCAGTGGCAAACGTATGACATTGATTTCACAGCTGCAAAGTGGGACGGCGACAAAAAGGTTTCGCCAGCGAAAATAACGGTGAAACACAATGGCGTGGTTATTCACAAAGATTTGGAATTGCCAAAACATACGCCCGGACGCCACAAAGAAACCCCCGAACCCGATGCCTTGTTCCTGCAAGACCACGGCAATCCTGTCGCGTTCCGAAATATTTGGATCGTAAAGAAATAGTCAATTCCAACGACTTATCGGATTGGCAAGTCGCATCTGAAGAAGACTCAAGATAACGCCGACATCTGTTATGGCTCGCTGGCCAAAAAAAATCCGTACAACCGTTTTCACTTACGGGACGATCTTTATCCTCTTTCCGCTCCTTTGTTACCTGGCATTCCTCTGGGTGAACGGAAAGCTGTTCTGATCGTGCCGCCTCAGGTGAGGAAAAACCATGTCAGCTTCAACCGCGGGCGCCGTACCAGAGAATCAACAACACTTGCTGGCACACTGGGACAAACTCAGTGAAGCTCAACGTGAGGGGCTGTCTGCACAGCTCAAAGGTGTTGATTTTGAGTTGATGGCAAAGCTATTTGCCGGTGAAGACAAAACGATTGACTGGAACGACGTAGCATCTCGAGCTCAGTCGCCCGCCGCGTTCCGCCTGGATGGCAAAGACAATCTATATTCGAGAGAACAAGCGGTTGAGGCAGCTCAAGAGGCGCTTGCCCAAGGAAAGGTAGCCGTAATTCTCGTGGCGGGCGGCCAAGGCAGCCGTCTTGGATTCGACCATCCCAAAGGGATGTATCCCATCGGACCAATCTCGCAGCGAACACTGCTGCAAATGCACATCGAGCAACATCGAGCCGTCGCTCGCAAGTACGGCGTTACGATCCCGATGTACTTGATGACCAGCCCGGCAACGCACGAAGAAACCGTGCAATTTTTGGAGGAAAACAACCGCTTTGGCTTGCCGGCTACGGAGCTAAAAGTGTTCTGCCAGGGCACCATGCCTGCGGTCAACGCCCAAACGGGTGAATTACTTCTCGCAGCCCAAGACAAACTGTTCCTGAGCCCTGACGGTCACGGCGGAACGTTGAAGGCACTCGACAAAGAAGGCTGCCTGGCCGATATGCAGCAGCGCGGAATCGAGCATCTCTACTACTTCCAAGTCGACAATCCATTGGTCGACATTTGCGATCTCGAACTGGTCGGCTACCACCTGCTGAGCAAATCAGAACTGACCACGCAGGTCGTTGCCAAGCAAGATCCGATGGACAAAGTTGGGAATGTGGCGACCGTCGATGGCGGCATGATGATCATCGAGTACAGCGACCTACCCGAAACCCTGGCGGATCGACGTGATGACGATGGGAAACCAGTCTTCTGGGCTGGCAATATCGCCGTACATGTGTTCGCGACCGAGTTCCTACAACGAACAGCCAGCCAAAGTGAATCGCTACCGTTTCATCGCGCTTCGAAAAAAGTGCCTTTCATTGACGGCGACGGAAATCTGGTAACGCCACAAGAACCGAACGCGGTTAAGTTCGAGAAGTTCATCTTTGACCTGATGCCGCTGGCGAATAATCCAATCGTGGTCGAGGCTGACGAAAAGCGAGTTTTTGCACCACTCAAAAACGCCAGCGGAGCGCCAAAAGATACTCCGGAATACGTCAGCGCAGCGATTTCAAGCAAGTGTGTGGCGATGCTCGAAACGGCAGGTGCGACAGTCAAAGCCGATGTCACCGTGGAGATCAATCCGCTGTTCG
>CAYQMZ010000598.1:0-5353 GCA_964418725.1 uncultured Pirellulaceae bacterium | reverse complement strand
CCATTTTGGCTGGTGACCATTATAGAGGCGGTAGGGGGTGATGGAAGTGCATCACGTTTGACCTTCATGCGTTCTTCGCGGAAACCGCTTCAATCTAGTGGGTTGTGGCAGACTATTCCGGCATCTTTTACACGCACCCACCTTTGCGACCGCTGTTCGCCGGAGTGTGTGGCTGCGGACGGGCTATTGGAGTCCGGCGACGCCCTGGACTTGTCAAGCGTTCTGAATTGTCAACAAGCCAATGGAGCTTGTTTTCAAATCGAACTTCGAGACGGGTGGATGTTGCTCCGTGCCAACGCTGCTCGGAAAAACAACGGCGTTTGAAGCCTGGCTGGCGGCCAATTTGTTTGACAGAGGTCGCAGGTGACATAGTTTTTGGTGGCGGCACTACTTGGTGCTGCTGATGGTAACTGCGAATGCCATCTTGCACATCTATTTCGAACGGCGGCATCTTCCCCAGAGTTGCTTTCGCCACATAAGAGGAAACCCACATGAAAAACTTCGCTCAAAAGATTAAGCGATTCCTGGCATCTGAAGACGGACCAACTGCTGTTGAGTACGCAGTACTGCTTGCTCTGATCATCGCCGTCTGCATCGGCTCGGTTAAGCTGATCGGTCAGAAGACTGACTCGACGTTCAGCACCGTTGCTGGCGCTATGTAATCAATCGGCCATCAGGCCGATCTGATCGAAACACGAAAACCTCTGCGGGCAGCGTTCGCAGAGGTTTTTTTCGCAAATACCATGTTGAAAATGCAGTAGTGTTTTCGGCTATGCGCACTTCAGTGACGTAGGTTTTGATGGCGGCCCTGCTTGGTGCCGTTACGGAAACTGCGAATGCCAACTTGCACATCTATTCGACCGGCGGGCATCTTCTCCAGAGTTGCTTCGCCACATAAGAGGGAACCCACATGAAAAACTTCGCTCAAAAGATCAAGCGATTCCTAGCATCTGAAGACGGACCAACTGCGGTTGAGTACGCAGTGCTGCTTGCTCTGATCATCGCCGTCTGCATCGGTTCAGTTAAGCTGATCGGCCAGAAGACTGACTCGACGTTCAGCGGCGTCGCTGCTTCCTTTTAGTCAATCGGCTCAACGGGGCGATTTGATCGAAACACGAAAGCCTCTGCGGGCAACGTTCGCAGAGGCTTTTAATGTTCCTGTGGCGTTTTCGGCCTGCGCAGCCCGCTAGAGTGACGTACTTACTAGTGCGGTGAACAGGCTTCTGATGGTGAGTGCCTTCGCCATCGAAGAGAACGACATGAATAGCTTCGCTCGACGAATTAGGCGATTCCTGGCATCCGAAGACGGACCAACTGCGGTTGAGTACGCAGTGCTGCTTGCTCTGATCATCGCCGTCTGCATCGCCTCGGTCAAAAGGATGGGGGAAATGGTTGATCAAAGGTTCATCGAAGTTGAGCGGGCATTTTGATCAATCGTCCAGCAGCACGATTCAACCTGAACATTCAGGCCTCTGCTCGCAACGAATCCAGAGGTGTCTTGTGTATATGCCATGTTGCGTTTTCGGCACATCTAATCGCCAAAACGAAAAGGCAACCACTTCGCAATTTTTAGTCGAGCGGTTGTTTTCCATGCTAGGTTTCAGCAGACGGTGTCCAGATAGGCTCCGTTTGAGACGAATTCCCCACGATCGCGTAGCTACATCGCTTTTGTGTAGCGACCTCTGCAGACACAGGAAAGAAGCACGATGGATTTAACGTCAGCATACTTCGCTGAAATTGCGGCCCATTGGCCGATTTGGTTTGTGACTATCACCTTGATCGTTGCTGCTGTGATCGACGGCTATGAGCTGCGTGTACCTAACTGGCTAACCTACTCCATGATAGTCAGTGGATGGATTTACAGTATCGCATTTGCACAAGCGCATCACGACATGACTTGGTACCAAGGTCTGGGCTGGAGCCTGGCGGGTACGGCAGTCGGCCTGATTACGTTGCTTCCACTTTATTCCATCGGCGGCATGGGTGCCGGCGACGTGAAATTGATGGCAGGCATCGGCGCTTGGGTCTACATCGAAACAACACTTTGGGCATTCGTTTACACAGCCGTTATCGGCGCCGTCTTGGCCGTCCTTATGGTGCTGTGGCGAGGTGCATGGAACAAGCATCAAGGGCAGTTCTTTGTGATCTTGACTGAGATCATGACCATCAAAGACCCCGAGGAGCTTTCGAAGATTGCTGCTGAACGCAAGTCCAGCATGTTCCTGCTTCCTTACGGCATTCCCATCGCAATTGGCACGATCGTGTATTTCATCTTCACGCATCAGCTGGTTACTCAAGTCGTTTAGCAGAACTGTCGCCGCTTCGCTCGCCGTAAGCTACATGTTCTTGGAACATCAACTCACCTTTGGATGCACAACACCAAAAGACCCAACCTAGGCGTTCAAATAGACGCCGCATATGAAGAGGCCCTATTGCCATGCGTTCCACAAAATCCATAGTCCTAATTGTGATCGCGCTCGCGTGCGGATTGGTCGCATCGATTGGTATCAGTCAATTGATTGACCGCCCCGACTCCGACTCGGAGCCGAAAATGGAGACAATCTACGTCGCCGCATCGAACATTCCTAGTTGGTCAGAACTTACGCCTGAGCTTCTCAAGCAAGAGGAGTGGCCTGCCGGCAAAGTTCCTCAAGACGCCATTCGGTCGATTGAAGAGTTTGAAGGTAAGAGCCCCAAGTATCCTTTGTACCCAGGGGAGCCAATCGTTCAGAGCAAGCTGACCGACGGCAAGGCCGGACGTCGTTCGATTCGGATTCCAGCTGGCTACCAGGTCGTTGCGGTTGAGGTGGATGTCGAAAACGCATTGTCTGGACTGATCAGCCCAGGCGACAAGGTCGACGTGCTGTGCTTCATCCGTAACAACGGAATGGGAACCAACATTTCAACGGGCACACGAACGATCCTGAGAAACACGACGGTCTTCGCCGTGAACGATCAGATCGAACGCCAAGGCGAAGACAGTGCGATCGAAGCCAAGACGGTTTCGCTACTCGTACAACCCGCAGATTCAGAAAGGTTGGTTTTGGCCAAGCAACTTGGCACGATCCACCTCGCCCTTCGTAAGCCTGGCGACGACACGGACATGCAAACTGATGGTGCCAAACCTGGTGACCTGGATGCTTCGTCACGGTCTGACGGCAACGACGGATTAGACCAATCGTTCGAAGATGACACCCAATCTTCCGGCGGAATATTCGGACTTTTGGACTTAATGAAAGATGATAATAGCACGGCTGTCGATAGTAGCAGTGCAGCAGAGGCACCAGAACCTCCCAAGACCATGGTGATCATGTCACCTGACGGAGTGCTTTCGAGCTTTACGTTCGCAAACACTTCTCAAAAGGAAGGTCAACTGCCTGCTCTGCCAACTGAATTGATGAGTGACGTCGAATCTAGTGACGCTTCGTTCGACGACACGGGCATCGAAACTGAGACCTCGGAAACGGAAGCGACGGAAGAAGAAGTCGGCGACCTGACGGAACAGGAAGCTGAAATCGACATCGATCCAGCCGAACTCGGGCTCTAATGCCACATCAGCTCAGCTGAACCCAGTCAAATAGTGAAAGCGAAGAGCTCAGCTTTGATCTCTTCGCTTCACTCTTGACTGACTAGTACTAACAAGGACGACATTACTCTTCAACTGGCAAGGACGCACCGATGGTAAAGCATCGATTCGCTTTCACCCAAGCATTAGTCTTGGGAATTCTCCTTAGCTGTTGCACGCTCAGCGCGGTCGCTCAGGACAGCGGCAACGCAAAGCAGTTTTCGCCTTCGGGCAATGCATTGGAACACAAGATCCGTGCTGGATCACAGCGTGTCACAATGTACGTGAACAGCAGCAAGATTCTAACGCTTGAAGGAAAACAGATTCCTCGAGCTCTGGTGAACAACCCAGAACTAGTCAACGCGATCGCAATCTCATCCAACCAGATTCAGCTATCTGGATTGAAGGCGGGTGTGACGCAGATCAACCTTTGGGACGACAACAGCGAGCTCTACACAATTGACGTTGTTGTGTACGGTGACGCGAAGGAACTCGAGCTACTGCTCGAAACAGAGTTCCCGAACGCATCACTGCGTGTTCGCCCGCTATCTAGCAGCGTGGTAATTTCCGGTTGGGTAGATGCCCCCGAAGTTATCAGCCGCGTGGTCAAAATGGCGGAAGACTACTATCCCAAGGTGATCAACAACATTCGCGTGGGCGACAACCAGCAGGTTCAACTGCACGTCCAGATCATGGAAGTTTCTCGCACAAAGCTGCGACAACTTGGCATCGACTGGGCTGCGTTCGGCGTCGACGACTTCATCGGTCAAAGTGTTGGTCAGCTGATTTCGGAAACCACCGCCAATGTGGGCAGTGTAGCGGGTTCCGGTCAGTCGACTATGACGTTCGGCCTTGCGGGAAGCGACAGCAGCTTCTTCGCAGTGATCGATGCACTTCGTCAGCATGACCTAGTTAAAGTCCTTGCCGAGCCAGTCCTGACGACCATCAGTGGCCGTCCTGCCGCGTTCAGTGCTGGTGGCGAATTCCCGATTCCAATTCCACAGGGTCTTGGAACGGTCGCCATCGACTACAAGAACTTTGGTACCCGTGTCGACTTCGTGCCAACCGTTTTGGGGAACGGTAATGTGCGACTTGAAGTTCGTCCGGAAGTCAGCGAAACCGACTCGACCCGTGCTGTCGAGATCCAAGGCTTCGTGATTCCAGGTATCGTGAACCGCTGGGTCGATACGGCTGTTGAAATGCGAGCCGGCCAGACTCTGGCTCTCGCGGGCTTGATTCAAGATCGCGTTGAGGCTCAGAACAAGGGTGTCCCAGTGCTTTCTGACCTGCCATGGGCCGGAGCGTTGTTCCGACGCGTTGTGCAGCGACACAACGAGATCGAACTGCTTGTCATGGTTCGTCCCGAGTTCGTTGACGCAATGGATCCGCACGAAGTGCCAATGTTCGGACCTGGTGAGCAAACTGCGATGCCGTCCGACAAGGAAATGTTCGTCAAGGGCTACATAGAGGTACCAACCTGCTGCCCTGACGGCTCATGCCGAAACTGTCGCGCCGGTCGTGGTCAATTCTCGCCACAACACATGGGCACGCAGCTCCAGCAGCCTAGCCACAACATGGGCGGTGACCAAGCATCTGGTTTGTATGGGTTGCCACAGGGCTCGCAGATTATCAGTGAAGGGCCAGCGTATCCCGTTCAGGAAACGCCCGTCCCAGCTCCTGGTTTCCAGCAGCCAACGACTCCACCGACATCCCTTAACACCTCGGCTCCACAGATTCCTGCACCGCCACAAGCACCGCAGGCCTCTTACATGCCCTTTGGGATGCGAC
>CAYQMZ010000597.1:0-5359 GCA_964418725.1 uncultured Pirellulaceae bacterium | reverse complement strand
CCTGATACCTGCGCCGGCGGAGCTTGCCGATCAGCTTCCCTCGGCGGATCGACCGCTGTCGTGTGTTGTTTATGGCTATATGAAGGACGGCAAGGACGACTTTGGGCGTCTGTTGCTGGCCGCGAAAATTAAGGGAATTGGCGTACACGTCGGTGTGCTTCAAGGCAGCGAACTATCAGCACGCATGCGGGCTCAACTGGCCCACCGTATGAGTGGCATCAAAACCGACAAACCTGCAGTGAAGCCCAAGTATCACGGAACGTTTGTGCGACCCAAGATTGGACTTCAGATCAGGTTCACTGGTTGGTCGATGAGCGGGGAACTGATGAAGCCTGAGATCGATCTCGGTGAAAAAGACTCATAGCTGCAGTTCACCGAGCCGGACTGAAGATGAGCCGGCAACCGTATTTCTGCCTCCGCTTTCAAGGTGAACGCGTGTCGGTTCCAACGGCGAAAGCCGTAGATATCGAGCCGCGGTTACCTGTTTCTGGCTTTGACTGAGTGGCTTTTGAGTCCACACTCAGCTCGCAACCTCATGGTCGCCACTTTGCGTGCCCAGGACGCACCCCAAGCGGGGCAGGGCAGGGCGGTCAGATTTTCTTTGCTCATGCGGACCTTTGGCGGCGCGATACACGTTAGTTGCGTTGGTCAACGCGGGCTCGCAAGTTAGGATGTGTGCCGTCAAATCGCCGTCAGACACTACTTTCTGATCGGCGAACTGCCTTTCGTGCGAACTGGATTCGTAACTTATGACCGCTACGCAAATTGCCAACTTCCACTGTGGCGTTGGGCAGCCTTTACTTCTGATTGCTGGTCCCTGCGTTCTTGAAAGCGAACAGCTGACACTGGAAATTGCTCAGCGATTGAAAGAGCTACTCGAACCTTTTCCGGTCAATTTCGTATTCAAGGCATCGTTCGATAAGGCCAATCGAACACACATCGACTCGTACCGCGGCCCGGGGCTTGAAGAGGGACTGCGGTGGCTGAGTCGTGTTCACGAAGAATGCCAACTTCCCGTGACAACAGATCTGCACGAACCCCAGCAAGCTGCTCCCGTCGCAGGAGTCTGCGACATTCTACAAATCCCGGCATTTCTGGCTCGCCAAACCGACTTACTGGTGGAAGCCGCCAAGGCTGCGGAAGAGCAGGGCAGGGCGGTAAATGTGAAGAAGGGGCAATTCATGGCTCCAGGCGATATGGAAAACGTCGTCACTAAGCTTCGCAACAGCGGCGCCAGGAACATCATGCTCTGCGAGCGAGGTACATTCTTTGGCTATGGGCGGCTGGTGAATGACATGCGGGCTTTGGTAGAGATGCGGCAACTGGGCGTCCCAGTGGTTTTTGACGCGACGCACAGTGTTCAAGAGCCTGGCGGGCAAGGCAAAACGACTGGCGGTAAGCGAGAGTTCGTTCCGCACTTGGCACGAGCGGCTGCGGCCGTGGGTATCGATGGACTGTTTGTGGAAACACATCCCAATCCGGACAGCTCACCGAGTGATGGCCCCAACATGTTGCCGCTCGAATCACTGCCGGAAACTCTAGAAAAAGTATTGGCCGTACGAACGGCCATCGGGGAATAGAAGTGGTTGTTTCTAAAACTCGCAATCAATCCAACAAGATTCGTACAGTGACAGACATGTGCACTTCTTTCAGAATCGGTGCTTCTTTCAAGCTTCTTTGTTGCCTCCTAATCGCAGCAATGCTGATGGGATCGTTCTCTGGCTGCCGCCGCAAAGTGGTCGTGAAACAACGACGCGTCACTGTCGCCCCAACGGCCAGCAAAACAAGTCCGTTTGAAATGGCGATGGAGTTCCTGAACAACTTAGACCAATACCAGCCGGACCAAGTGCGGATCCAAATTCTCGATAAACTGCGAGACTGGGCGCAGGAAGAAAAAGCGGCGGTGACCTGGATCGCCGACCCCATGTTTCGGCGACTACCGTCTGATCTCAAAGAGAAGTACACAGCGGACGGGCTGTCTACAAACTCATTTGAACTATTCGATGTACTCGAACTTCGCCAAGCCATTTGGTTGCGAGACGTAGCACAGACAGTCGCCAAGAAACCTCTGACTGAACCGCAAATCCAAAAATGGATTGAAGAAGCCGGTGCAAGTGAGAAGCTATCACGAGACGACGCCAACGACCTATCTTTGGCACATCGACTCTTTGACTGGACGATTCGAAACGTTCAGTTAGACGACGAGCAAGATCCTGTCGATTTCGTGGGCGGTCAAGAAACCGTCGATAAGCGTGATCCAACCACGGTTCGACACCAACTGTATCCTTGGCAAAACTTGCTGTACGGACACGGTGACTTTGAAGAACGAAGTCGTCTCTTCATACTCCTGGCGCGGCAAATGGGCATCAACTGTGTAATGCTGGTGGCGGACCGTGGAGAAGATCAAGTACGACAGCCATGGGCAGTTGGTGTACTACTCGGGTCGGAGCTATACCTGTTTGACGCCAAACTTGGCATTCCATTACCAGGGCAGGGCGGGGCACCTTTCGCGACACTCAGTGAATACGTCGACAACCCGACTTGGTTGAACCAACTGAGTACCGATTCCCGGCGTTATAGAATCGTTGCTTCGGATCTCAAGCGACTAGTGGCAAGCATCGACGCCACGCCGGCTGCGTTGTCGCAACGCATGCTGCAAATCGAAAGTCGACTTCAGGGCGACGGCAAGATCGTACTTACGGTCAAGCCGACACCACTGGCGCGAGAACTTCGAAAATGCAAACACGTTACGAACGTAGAAATCTGGCCGTTTCCATACCGCGGTTATCAATTCATAGAGAAGTTCAATCAGATACTTGCCGGTGGCGATGAGTCTGTCGAGCCAACCGTAGTCCGCGATCTATATCAGCAGACGCAACTGGACCAACGTCCGTTTGCAACACGGGGCACCATCATGCAAGGCAGACTGCTGCAACTCCGTGGCTTTGACCGAGGTGACTTCGACACTCCTGGTGCGAAGAAGCTGTACATGCAATCGCGCATGTCGAAGAAAGAGCTATCGAGATTCAACATTCCTATCGAACAGATGCCGAAGGAATCGCCGCTACTTTTGGGCTTGCCCGAAGACCCTGCGGACCGACAAGCCGTCTTCGACGCACGACTTCAAGCCGGACGTGAAATGGCCGTGCGTTCAAAAGATCTGGCAACATATTGGCTGGGGACCATCTCGATCAACAACCAGGAGTTCAAGGTCGCGAGTGACTACTTCAAGCTGGTCGTCGACAATGACAACAGTCGCTGGCAGCAAAGTGCACGCTATAACCTGGCCCGAGCCTATGAGGCGTTGGGTGAGCAGAACAATGATCCCTCGATGGTTCAACAGGCCATTGATCTGTACGAGTCCGACCAAGAGTCCCCTCAATTTCCCGGTAATGCACTGCGTGCCAAACTCCTTCGAACACGATACATCAAATAGATAATCGAGCTCGACGAATGGGAATCCAACGCTCCGCCTATCTGTTCAGCAAAGTGGCTGACCTTTCTCGTTTTGCGGACGTTGGATAAAATCAGGGTTGGGCAATCCTCGTGGACGAACGGGTTTGTGCGTTATTGTGCACGAACACCAGGTATAGCAGTGGCGCAAGCAGGAAATTACATCGGCACGTACCGACGTCTCAAGATGATGAGACAAGGGAAAACGTGCCAAATTTGGGAAACAATGGACTCCGAGAATCGTCGCTGCGTGCTTAAGGTGCTCCGCGACGAATTCCGGAAGGACAAGAACGAACTCGCAATGCTCAAGCACGAGTACGTTGTCGGTTCCGAACTGGACCATCCCAATTGCATCGAAATCTACGAGTTCGACATCGCTCGCGGAATTCCATTCACGGCCATCGAGTACTTCCGCTCACTGAACTTGAAGCAGTGGATTCGCGAGCCTGATTCGAATCGCGAATGGTTGCCGAGCATTATTGAGCAAGCTTCTCGTGGAATTGTCCACTTGCATAGCAAAGGCTGGATTCATCGCGACCTGAAACCTGACAACCTGCTTGTAAATGACGAAGGCACGGTAAAGCTAATTGACTTTGCGATCGCGCAAAAAGTGAAGCGCGGATTAGGCCGTTTGTTAGGTGGCAAGAACAAGGTGGCCGGCACTCGTAGCTATATGTCGCCGGAACAGATCCGTGCAGAGTCGCTTGACGCCAGGTCTGACATTTACAGCTTTGGCTGCTTGCTGTTTGAACTCTGCAGCGGCAAACTTCCGTACACCGGAACGTCCAGTGACGACTTGCTACAACGTCACCTCAAGTCGCCCGTTCCGTCGCTGATGGCTTTCAGTAGCGATGTAAATCCGGCACTTGCGTCATTGATCGAACGAATGATGGCGAAGAAACGCGACGACCGCCCAGAAACGGTCGAACAATTCCTGCACGCTTTCAAGAAAATCCGGTTACCATTTGGTCGCACTAAATAGGCAGCCTCGACAACCAGAATTCAACACGACGAAGAACCAAGGTAACGTTTGATGGACACCCCAGGATTAGCCTTCGAAAAGCCGATTGTCGAATTGGAACGTCAACTCGAGACGATGTTGGCAGATGGCAGCCACGCTCGTGACGAATCGGAAATCCAAAGCCTCCGCCAAAAGCTTGGCGACACGATCCAAGAAGTCTACTCATCTCTAAGCCCGTGGCAGATGGTCCAAGTAGCGCGACACAAGGATCGACCTCAAACCGCCGACTACCTGAAGCTTGTGTTCGATGAGTTTGTTGAGTTACACGGCGATCGGCATTTCGGAGACGACCCAGCGTTGATCACCGGATTCGCCAAAATCGATGGCACAAAGGTAATGGTCGTCGGTCATCAAAAAGGCCGGACGACAAAAGAAAGAACGGCTTGTTCCTTCGGCTGTGCTCATCCAGAAGGCTACCGAAAAGCATTGGCAAAGATGAAGATGGCCGCCAAGTACGGTGTACCGGTCATCACGTTCATCGACACCCCCGGCGCGTATCCAGGCGTGGGCGCCGAAGAACGTGGCCAAGCACAGGCGATTGCCGAAAATATGTTCGAGATGTCACGGCTGGGAACGCCCATCATCTGCGTAGTTATCGGCGAAGGCGGCAGTGGCGGTGCGTTGGGAATCGGTGTTGGTGACCGTGTCGCCATGCTGCAGTACTCATACTACTCCGTGATCAGCCCAGAAGGTTGTGCCGGGATTCTGTGGAAGAGCCATAAATTCGCTGAGCAAGCCGCCTCCGCGTTGCGATTCACGTCGTCGGATCTACAGCGTTTTGGCGTGGTCGATGAAGTCATCCAAGAACCAGCTGGCGGTGCTCACCGCAACCACCATCAAATGGCGGCGCGGATGAAGCTGTTCCTGGTGCATTCATTGAAGGAG